>NZ_JAQIBC010000008.1 GCF_030347995.1 Sulfurovum xiamenensis | reverse complement strand
CAGATGTAAAGGGTGTGCACTTTGTGTGTACGTTTGTTCTGATATGCTTGATCGTAATTGTATTACGATGGAAATGGCTGGTCACGAAGAATAAATCTAGACTCTAGATTTAATTTAAATTTTTAATTAGGAGAAGTTATGGCAAACCAAGGTCCTGCGTATTATTCACCGTATCCTGCGGCTACGTATGAAGGTGTAATCACACCACCAGAAGGGAAAGCACTTTTGTTGGAAGATGTGGTTGATGAAGAAACTGCAATGAGAGAAGTTGCAAGAGTGATGTTGACAAGTGAAAATGCAACTATTTTCCCTGGTCCTCAAGTATTATATGGTTGGAATGAAGAAGCGAAGAAAAAAGCTACACTTATTAAAGAGATGTCAGAAGTTCTTAACGCTAAAATGATCCCAATGTATGATTACAGACCAAAGTATCCAAAAATTGATGCTGAAGTTGAGATCAACCCAAATCACCCGAACTTAACAATTTGGCATAATAACATTAAAGCTGCAATTTTCATTGGTGTTCACTGTCACTATGCAAACGTTGCATTAAAAATTGTAAGAGCAGAGACTGATTGTTATACAATCGCAATCTGTGGTTTGTCAGGGCATGAAGATGCAATGGCTACATTAAGAGACCAGCACTCTCACGAACTTGAAAAATTCATCAAGATCGCTAAAGAAGTAAAAGCTGAGTTGGGAAAGTAGGAGATAAGAATGAGTAAAATTACTGATATGACTAAAACACACAACTGGTCTGGACAAAAACTAGTTTCTATAGACCATATGCTTTTTGAAGCTCCTAGAACTAAGCACTTTATGACAGGTTCTGAGGTTTTAAAAGAAGCTGTTAAACGTGCAACGGTTGATGCTTCTGTATCATACCCAATTACACCACAATCTGAAGCAGCACACCTTATCGGTGAGCTTTGGGCTGAAGGTTATGTTGGTGTTTATTTCCGTGGTGAAAACGAATTTGGTGTAATGTCTGAGGTTGCAGGTTGTTCAATGGCAGGTGCTAGAACAATTACAACTACTTCAGGTCCTGGTACACTTAGAGCAATGGAAAACTTTGCACAGTGGTCAGGTACAAGAGCTCCAATGCAACTGGTACTAATGGCACGTGGTATTAACTCCCCACTTACTATTCAGCCAGACAACTTGGAAGTACAATACCTTCTAGAGACTGGATGTATGATCTGGTATGCTGAGAACGTACAAGAACTATTTGATATGTCACTAGCAGCGTTCACAGTTGCAGAACAACCAGATGTTCACGTTCCAATTATTACCGCAGTAGATGGATTCTTTGTATCCCACACTCGTGAAGCTGTTGAACTACCAGATGATGATATCGCACTTCAACCGTATGATCCATATGCGGCTCCACTACCTCCAATAGACTCTGAGATGCCTCCAGGAAGATTCCTAAGAGATCCATTTGTTATGAAGTCTAACTATATCTCTTATGCTACGCATGCATCTTGGCAGTGGGAGATCAGATCTGCAGTTGAAAGATCTAAAAGATACGCTAGACACCTACTTAACGGATTGGTACATATTACTGGTAACGAAGATGCTGAAATTGCATTTGTTACTTGTGGTACTGCTTCTAACCAAGCAAAAGAGGGTCAAAGAGAGCTAGAGAAACTTGGTATCAAATCTAAAGTTATCAAGCTAAGAACGATCAGACCTTTCCCAGAAGAAGAGCTTATAGAAGCACTTGAAGGTGTTAAGTATGTATTTGTTCCAGAATTCAACGTTGTTGGTTGGTTAGCAAACGAAGTTAAAGCTAAGCTTTATGGAAAAGTTGATGTTAACATTCACGCAGGACCAAGAGTTGCGGGTGGTATGAGTTTACCTGCTGAAGCTATTATCCAAGAAGTTATGGAAGTAGTTAATCCAGGAAAAGGAGCATAATATGGCATTAGATATTTATAAAATTAATCCTGAATTTAGAGACATTATGCCAAAAGAGATCATTGAGCTTGAAGAAAACGCTACATGGGCGCAAAATCAAGAAAGACCTCGTGGT
This sequence comes from Sulfurovum xiamenensis, assembly GCF_030347995.1. Lineage (NCBI taxonomy): Bacteria > Pseudomonadati > Campylobacterota > Epsilonproteobacteria > Campylobacterales > Sulfurovaceae > Sulfurovum > Sulfurovum xiamenensis. The sequence continues at coordinate 78,457 of NZ_JAQIBC010000008.1, read as the reverse complement.
ATTAAAGAACTCCCAGAAACAAAAGAGTTACTTGAAGAACACTCACTATGTGCTGGATGTCCAGAAGCGGCTACATTAAGATATGTACTTTCTGCATTGCCTAAGCCTGAGGATACAGTTATTGTAAACTCAACTGGTTGTACATCTTTGATGTTCCCACACATTGCACTTCATACAGTACACTCACTCTTTGGTAACCAAAATGCAGTTGCATCTGGTATCAAAAGAGTATTGGAGTGGAGATTCCCGGACACGCAAAAAGACGTTGTGGTTTTAGCGGGTGACGGTGCGACTGTTGATATCGGTCTTGACTATACACTTCAATCATTCTTTAGACAAGAAAAGATCACAACTATCTGTTTTGATAACGAAGTTTATGCAAACACAGGTGGTCAAGAGTCTGGTATGACGGCTAAAGGTCAAGTATTTAAAATGGCACCAACTGGTAAAAAGTTTGATAAAGTACCAATGTGGGAACTTGCTAAAACTTCTGGTTGTCACTATTCTGTAAACATGACTGGTTCTGCACCAAAAGCAGTAGCTAAAGCAGTTAGAGAAGCGATCTTGGTTGCTAGAGAAATCGGACCGACTTACCTCAATATCTATACACCTTGTATTCTTGAGATCGGACTAAGTGCGAATGAAGGACTTGGTGAAATGAAAGATCAAGATAAAGATAGATTTGCATCTTACAAACATGTTTCACCAGAAGCAGAAGAATACTTGAAAAAATGTAAAAAAGAGGGACTTTTATAATGGCAAAAGATTCAATTAAAATCAGAATGCCCGCTCTAGGTGGGCAAGGAGCGGTTACTGCGGCACATATCGCAGCAACTGCAGCGGACACAGAAGGTTACTACGCGGTATCTAACCCATTCTTTGGTGCTGAAAAAAGAATGGCTCCATCTGAGAGTTATACAAGAATCGGTACAGTGCCTATCTACGATAGAGGGGAAGTTATCTACCCTGATATCGTTATGATCTACCACCCACAAGTTATTACTATGGGTAAATCATATACTATGCCTTTTTACGCTGGTATTAAAGAGAATGGTCTTGTTATCATCAACTCTGATATAGATCTTTTAACTGATGAAGATAAAAAGTACCTTGACTCTTTAAATGTAAAAGTTCTTACTAGAGACTTTACTCAATTTGCTATCGACCAAGCTGGTACTGAGCTTGCTACAAACATGGCAATGTTGGGTGCATTATTTGGTGCTTTAGGTACTGTTAGTAAACCTGCTATTGAAGAAGGTATTAAAGACAGATTCCTTAAAAAATATACAGCTTCAGGTGGTACAGCTACACTTGACTCAGTTATTGAGAAAAAGTTTAAAAAGAAAATGGACCTGATCCAGAAAAACCTTGATACTGCATCTGCAGCATTCGACTTAACTGCTGAATGGTGTAAAGAAGTAGGTTTCGAACAAATGTTGGAAGCTCCAAAGAAGTAATACAAATCATACAACTGTGCTTTAAGCACAGTTGTTACTTTAACACTACATACGATACATTACGTATTAATAAACTCCACTCAATTACAATTTAATTTTAAGGTACATACACATGATACAATCATTTATACTTACGGGATTTTTAGGTGTTGGTAAAACTACCATGCTCACGAATACAGTCAAAGAACATTTTTCCGATAAAAAAGTGGCTATTATCGTAAACGAATTTGGCGATATTGGTGTAGATGGCAATATACTGAAGAATGTACACAGTGAAGTACTTGAAATTTCAGAAGGGTGTATCTGTTGTCAATTGGCTCAAGAGTTTGAAAGCGGTGTCATAGAGATCATGAATAAATATAATCCTGAGATCATATTTGTTGAGACCTCAGGTGCATCTGAGCCTTTTCCTATCTTTTTATCGCTTCAAAACCTTGGTATCTCTGTTGAGGGTGTCATATGTGTTGTCGATGCTAAAAACTTTGACTCCTATAAAGAGAATTCAACGGCAAAATATCAAATTGGCGGTTCCAATATCCTTGTACTCAATAAGACTGACCTGGTAACTGAGGATGAATTAGAAGCGGTAAAGAAAGATGTGATCGAGATCAAAGAAAAGTACAATATTAAGAACACACTTACAGGTAAAAAGATATTTAATAACTATGTGATCAATCAAGCCCAACAGGGTATCGTCCATAAAGAAGTTTTTGAGGGTGTCTACAAAGTCGATGAGATTATCGGATTGGCAAAAGAGTATGAACGTCTTGACCATACGGCACAAGATTCGATCACCCAAAAAGTGGTTTATTTAAAAGATGATATTGCATTCTCGGATGTCGATGCAGTGTTAAAATCACTTCCAAAAAGTATTTACAGGGTGAAAGGTGTCGTGAAAACAAAAGATGTTCCAAACCCTATCGTGATAAACTATGCATTTGGTAATGATTCATACGAAGAGCTAGAGAATTATACGGAACGGTCGATTATGATATTCATCGGTGAATCTATAGACGATGATGTCAATCTCTTATGTGAAAAGTTTGATTTTTTAAATCTGCCTAGATTTAGAATGACCAAATAGTTTACTGTAAATTATTTTCATGCCATTTGGCAGTTTATGCCAAATGTACATGTAATTCCCTTCCATACAATATTTTCCGCACGTTTTCAATACAATGGTTTTTGAATGTTCCTATGAAATGTCAGTTTGTAATTTGTGTGATAATACGCTAGAATGAGTTATACATTACATATTTGGAGTCACTATGGAACTTTTACCTGTTATATCATTCTCTCTTGTCATTTTGTTTGTCGTAGTAGGTGGATATGTCTTTATGTTTCTCCATGTGATGAGATCTGATCCAAGAGAATTGGAGTTTAGAAAAAATGTGGGGCAAGATGCAAGGCTGGTACCACATACTTACAAAGAATAAATCATTCCTACTATCACTTATCATCTATAAATCAATGCAAAAGGATACGCAATGAACGAAAAAAGAAGACTGCATATACATATGTCAGTAGACAATATAGAAGAGAGTATTGCTTTTTACTCTACTCAGTTTGGAACAGAACCCACAAAAGTCAAAGAGGATTATGCCCAATGGTTGGTAGATGATCTCTCACTTAATTTTGCTATATCAACAAGAGGGTATGAAAAAGGTGTCAATCATTTGGGTGTACAGTATGAGAGTGATGATGCACTATCGCATGCACAGCAGAGCTTCGAGGAGAAAGGGATCAAAGGTAAAGTGGAAGAGGGTGCAGTCTGCTGCTACAAATCCTCAAATAAATATTGGGTCACTGATCCTACCGGTATGATATGGGAAAATTATCACTCTATGGATGATGTGGAAGTATTTGGTATAGATGGTTCTGATACTGCGGATGGTTGTTGTGTACCAACATTTGGTAAATTTAGCGAAACACCATCATGTGCACCGACTAAAAATGATGATTCATGTTGTAGTTCAGATTCAGATGCATGTTGTGCCTCATAGCATTTAGATAGCGTATAAAACTCTCATAATGAAACGCCCAAAGCCATAAAATATGAATTGACCTATGAAATTACACATTTATTACATTTACAGTGTATACTATGAGAATAATCCATACATGCATGGATCAATATAGAAAGGAATAGGTCATGAAATATTTTTTAAAACTCTCTCTTTTTTCGATGGCTCTCTTGTTTATGCAAGGATGTGCAACACATCAAAAATTTGTTAACAAATATAACGCCTGGGTCGGACAGGATATCAATGATTTAATTAAAAAGATAGGATATCCGGACAGTACCTATATCCTACCAAATAAAAACAAAGTCTATGTTTATGAAAGATCTAGAATTTACACTTACCCTTCAATGTCGATAGGATATGGACATTGGCCATATTATCATGGTGGCTACGGTATGTACTCTTATGGCTCTGATGTTGTCCAACGAACCTGTAAACTCTATCTTGAGACCAACAAACATGGCATCATTGTAAAATGGGGTTCACGGGGCAATGCCTGTGTATCCAACTAGTAGAACGATCTTGAAATTGATAGATAAGGCAGCACTGTATGTTTGAGATCGCAGAGTATATCGGTATCATCGCTTTTGCCAGTTCGGGTTTTTTTGTGGCTGTACGAAACCAACTTGATTTTCTGGGTACATTGATCTCGGTATTTCTTACCGCACTGGGTGGAGGGATCATCAGAGATGTCGCTGTAGATAAAATGCCTTATACCTTTACACACAATGCACCTGCACTTACCATTCTTATCGTTATGATCCTCCTGATCGTATTTAGATTCAACAAAAGAGACAGTATAGAGAACAAATCATTTTTTATACTGAGCGATTCCATAGGGCTGATCTCATTTAGTATTACGGGTGCACTGATAGCCATAGAAGCGGGGTTGAATCTTACAGGTGTTTTGGCCCTATCTTTTGTGACGGCAGTGGGAGGAGGGATCATCAGAGATGTGATCATCAATGAAATTCCTTTTGTACTCAAGACTGGATTTTATGGGACGATCGCACTTCTGATAGGTTTGACGCTCTATGTGTTAAATCTGTACGAAATGATCTCTTATTATACACTGATCACAGTCTTTACAGCGGGGATGGTACTTAGACTGATCGCATATTATAAGAAATGGGCTATTCCGATGCTATAAGTTAAGTTTGAGGAATATATTTCTTCAGATAGGCATCGAGCTCTTTTTTCTGTACTTCACTTATAGCACGGAGAGGAATGACATTGAATTGGCGAGGATTCGTATATAGTAGATAAAACTTCTCATCATTTTTCCACTTAGAAAATGTACTCCATGGGATAGAAGCATTTTTACTCTTTTTATCTAACTTGATACCTTTACCTGAGATATGCAGCGTGACCTCATTTGGCAGAGTAGAACTTTTTTGATAGACGTTTTTGGACTGATAAGCAGAAAGCATACGTACAAAAAGCATATAAAAAGAGATAGAAAAAAATGCAGCGATCATATTGGTCAAAATCTCACGGGTATTTGAAAAGTCAGTTCCGACGATCACAATGAGAGTAGCCAATATGACATAGATTGCAAATAAAAATACTCTTTTTCCTCTTTTATGATGTAAATTGACTGCCTGTAGGTATTCATCTTGGGTGAGTTGGTAGGTGATATTCATGGTCTGCCTTAGGATAATGTGATGGGTATTATACAATGATTACATATATAGTACACAGAGTGCTTGATATGATACATAATCAATGTGGAAGGAGCCAACATGTTATATAAGGTTAAAGCGAAAATAGATAAACTAAAATTGAAAGATTTTTTTACGGCACTGACTGATGGTAGTATCGATGATCTAGAACCTGAAGGTTCCTATATTGTCAATGCGATGCAAAGAGCGTTAATGACAGATCCTGTGACATTGGAATGGTATCAGACATGTCACTGTGAGACACCACTTAAGCATGAAAGAGAAATGGTCTATGATAGATACCTCAATGACATTGAAACTACTTTGGTCTATGAAGAGAAAAAAGACATCAAAGGTAGATCATTTTGGGATTTTTTAGAGGAGAGTTTTTTTGACGACTCATATAGCTACTGACAGACTTTATACTGCGGATCATGGCTGGCTGAAAAGCAGGTTTCATTTTTCATTTGCCGAATATTATAATCGGGAGAATATTCATTATGGTGTACTGCGTGTGATGAATGATGACATTATCCAGCCCCATACAGGTTTTGGTACGCATCCACACGAAGATATGGAGATCATTACGTATGTGATACGTGGAGAACTGACACATCAAGACAGTATGGGAAATAAAGAGAGTTTGGGACGCGGATCTCTGCAGTACCTGAGTGCAGGTACAGGTATCACTCACTCTGAAAAAAATGAAGGCGATGAAGAGGTACACCTTATACAGACATGGATTCTCCCTCACGCTAAAGGTCTTCAACCCCAGTATGGTTCAAGGGTGTTTGACTCTGAAGAACGTCATAATCAATGGCTGCATCTTATAGCACCACAAGGTACACCTGATATTATCAATATCTATCAGGATGCAAATATGTATGTTACGGAGTTAGATCAAAACAAAACACTTACCTTTGAACTGGGCAAAGAGAGACAGCTCTATGTGAAACTCATGGAGGGTGACGCCAAGATCAACGGTATAGACTTTAAAGAGGGTGACGCCGCTGAGGTTTCAGACGATGATCTGCATGTTGAAGCTCTGAGCAATGTACATATACTTTTAGTGGAGATGAAAAGAGCATAGTTGGGTTACACCCCAAAGAGATGTAACAACCAAAAAGATATCTATCGACTGGTTATAAAATTTCTTTCCAATGTATCTTTGAAGCGTTTGAGCTCAGCATCTATATCCAAGTTCTCTTTAAACACATCATGTATCGCATAGGTTTCCAGCGGTTCCGCACCGCAAAATTGGAAGAGTTTATGTGTGGCAACATTCGCCTCATCTAATGTGAGCCCATCAAAGAAACCCTCTTTGTTGTCAAATTCGCTCTCAGGACAGTTATAGGTGAGACTTAACATATATTTTTTACCCTGCATCAGTCCGCCGCTCCCATACTTTTTAGACGGATCTTCTTTACTTCTGCCGTCGCTGACAAAGGTGACGGTATTTATACCTCCAGAGAAAACTTCATCGATGTATTTTTTAGTGATCCAAGGTACTCCCATCCAAAAAACAGGATATTGAAACAGAATATAATCCGCCCAGGCAAATTTATCAAGCTCGTCTTGGACATCATAGGCACCTTCAACCATACTCTCTTTCACATTGAACCCATGTTGGGTAAAAAAATCGCCGGCAGTGTCTACAAAGAGTTTGGTCAACCTTCCTTCTGCAATTTTATCATATCTTTGATGTCCGTTGATGATCAGTACATTTTTCATAGTCTCTCCTTTTATTTTTGAGTGAAATTCTTCATCATCTCTTGCATCTGCAGGATCTGTTCAGGGGTCATTTGAGGTATTTGAGAGGGATCTCCCTGTTGCATGGTAGTGATCGGAAAATCAGGTAATTTCAGATCTTTATCAGAGATAGACACATTCAAGTGAATATCCCTGGCTTCTACTGTATGGGTGAGCCCCATCATATGGGTTACAGATCTTAGTATGATCCCTTTGTAGAGCCAGAGTTTTATCTGTTGGGTTTCCCATATTTCGCAATCATAGCCAAATAAGGTCTCATTCCCGATTTTTTCACCGCCCATGGAGCGTATCATCTCTTTAGCATTTTTGGCAAGATCTTTATACTGAGAACGTATCAACATCTCAGGATCATACTGTTGAATGCTCTTTTTCTGATAATCCACGATATAGACTTTGTCATGATCGATCTTTGTGGTCTGACGGCTATATGCCTCTCTACCCATGATCACAGATTTGGTGGTCTCATCATGGAGTTCTACATTCCCCCACTCTTTGAAAACTATTTTTCTTTTGCCCTCAGTTTGGGTTTGTATCCCCATGACATTACCACTGCTGCTGGTAGCATATTCAATGATAGCAGACTGAATCTCATAACGTTTTGTCTCTGCGTGAAGGGTGTGTGTAGCCAATATAAGTATAAATAGTAGACCCCATAGTTTCATCTGCTTCATTCTGTCTCCTTTTTATCATTATAACTTATTCTGTCACACTTTTGAAATAAAAATAGAATCATCTATATATTGATCGCTCTTGGGAGGTTTACAAAAAGAATACCTTGCATCCAAAAGGTGCTTTTACCTCTCTCTCATGATCATTGGTTACAATGGCGGAATGAAGAAAAAGAAATTAGTGATTATCGGAGCAGGGCTGAGTGGATTAGTGAGTGGCGTGCTGCTGCAAGATAGATATGATGTAACGATCATAGAAGCACGTCATCGTACAGGTGGACGGATCATGGAGATGGGTGGACATGATATGGGACCCTCTTGGATTTGGCCACATCAAAAAAACATTCTAAAGCTCATAGAGACATTGGATTTATCACTCTTTTCACAATATACGGAGGGACTTGCTTCGTATGATGCCCCTGATGGTGTACAACACTTTAGACCCTCTCAAACAGCGCCTTCTTTCCGTATCAAAGGCGGTATCACTCAAATGGTCATGGCTTTGCAAAAGAGACTTGAAACCCCTGTCCATCTTAATGAAAAGGTTCTCTCTTTAACGCAATCAGGTGAAATGATAGTGGTTGAGACGACAGAGAGAACGTATGAGGCAGATAGGGTGATCTCGACACTGCCTCCACGTTTGGCTGTAGAAAACATGGTATATGCTCCTGCCTTACCTGAGACACTTCATACACAACTGCAGAACATACCTACATGGATGGGATATGCTGCCAAGTGCGTGATTGAATATGCTGATGCCTTTTGGAGAGATGAGGGTTTGAGTGGTTTTGCCATTTCTCATCTGGGACCATTGGGTGAGATACATGATGCCTGTACTCATGAGAAAGCAGCACTCTTTGGTTTTGTACACAGTACTTCGAAGTATGAAAACTTTGAAGAAGATGTCATTCAACAACTTACTCGACTTTATGGAAGAAAAGCTTCCAATCCTATTAATTTCCATCTTGTAGACTGGAAAAAAGAGCCCTATACGTCAACACCTTTGGATGCTATGCCTCTGCGTGAGCATCCTTCCTATGGATTCAATGCAACACATTTTGACGGCCAGCTGATCTTTTCAGGTACAGAGAGTAGCTTTGTAGAAGGTGGGTATTTGGAGGGGGCAGTCACTTCAGCACTTGGATTATTGAAACGTCTATAGTTTTGGGTAGATATGAAATTATATTTTTATCACAAGCAGGTTACTAAAAGTATCAAGTATATTTACATCTTGAATAGGATTATCTTTTAGATCCAGATAGACAAGGTTTTGTTGTGATGTCAGACTTGTAACATCTTGGATGTGATTGTTATGTGCAACCACTTTTTTGAGTGCTGTAAGGTGATGCAGAGGTGTAATATCTGTGATGTGATTTTCCTGAATAAAAAGAAATTTCATTTTTGCATGTGAACTCAAAGGGCTCAGGTCAGAGATCCTATTGTGGGAAAGCGACAGTTTATGCAGTTTTTTCAGTGATGAAAGTGGTGTAATATCGGAGATATGGTTATCAGAGAGGGAAAGCGTTTCAAGCCAAATGAGTGCAGCTAGCTCTGAAGGCACCTCTGTGAGTCCAAGACCACTGAGATCCAGGTATGTGAGTTTCTTTTTTTTACATAAAGCTATTTTTTCTAAAGCCTGCTTGTGCATAGTGTGATCCTGTTTTATTTACTGCAGAGATAATAGCATATTTTTTAAGAGGAGTGATAGTAAAACATAAGGAAGTGACGTCGATACCTTTTAGCCAAACTAAAGCGATCCCAAAGTAGTATGAAAACCAATACAACCGTACTTCTTTGATGGTGGTATGGAGAAAAGAAATTAAAACATTTATCGCAGTACTTAGAAGGAAATAATGATGATAGATCTAAACAAACCATGCATAAAAAAATGTTGTCTCAATGAAGATGATGTCTGTCTAGGGTGTTTTCGTACTTTTGACGATATGTGTCAATGGAACAAAGCAAATATAGAAGAAAAAACGCAGATGCTCAAAGTAGCACATAGAAGAAAAAAAGAACATATACTTAAGCATACATCCTTACAAAAACCTCGTCCTTAAAGTTTGTTTTTTATCCACTCTTTTATCATCATCAATTCATCTTCGGCAATAGTATGGTCTTTATCATAACTTTTAAATGTGATGTCAAACCCGCCATTTTGTAATATTTCAATTTGTGTTTTTGAGGTATTAAATGGGAGTATACCATCATAAGTCCCATGTGTACATAACCAGTTTGAAGTATTTACATTTGGGTTCATCTCTTGTAAAAGTGTGTCGACATCGTAGATATACCCGCTTACCGCGATGTACCCTGCAAGCACTTTTTCATATCTGGCCCCAAATTCAAAGGTGAGCAGGGCACCTTGAGAGAATCCGAACAAAAAGCTTTCCTCGGCATTGAACTCCTCTTCAAAAAGGGCATCAAAGATCTCTGTTAGGAGTGCACATGAATGTGTAATACCTTCTAACTGGTTGGGTGGCAGATCATACCACGAGTATCCTCCATAGTAACTATAGGGGGCATTGAGTAAAAGGTAGTTCATGTCATCAAGGTTGAGGTAGGGTGGTAAGAAGGTAAAGCCACGGGTTGAATCCCCGCGGCCGTGCAAAATGATCATAAGCTTTTTAGAAGGAACCTTGGAGTGGATAAAGATATTGTTCAGAGGTAAATGTTTATTTCTTGGCATTTTAGGGCTTCCTCCACTGAATTGATGCTTCATGTCAGAGTGTAGTATACTAAGTTTATATTATAAAATGCGTTTTATGGTATGATGCTGTCCCATATGGGTCACTCTCAGCAGTGGTCAAGAGATACTAGAGGATTTAAGGTTAAGAGGATGAAGTGTTATTGTAAAAGCGGATTAGATTTTTCAGAATGTTGTGAACCTATTTTAAGAGTGCAGAAGCCGGCAACGACGGCTCTGAGTCTTATGCGCTCACGCTATAGTGCCTACTGTTTGGGGGATGTAAACTATCTTCAGGCGACAACACATGATCATACATGGAGTGATGAAGAACTCAAATTTATACAAGACTGGGCAGATAACAGTCTGTGGCAGCATTTGGAGATCATTGAGTCTAGTGATGATATCGTGGAGTTTAAAGCCTATTATATTTTCGATCATGTGCAACATCTACATCATGAAAGATCCACTTTTATCAAAATAAACGATATGTACAAATATGTCGATGGTGAGATCTATGAGGATAAAGTAAAATTTACAAACAACCAAAAATGTATATGTGGAAGCGGAGTGAAATATAAACGTTGTTGTTTGCCGAAATTGAAAAAATAGACATAATTCAATAGTTATTATTTATAATCTACTAGAAACACTTGAATCTTATAAACAAAGAATATCAATATACTGTAGAAGTCTGCTAAAAGTAGTAGACTCCTGTATGTAAATCAGATCACAACCTACAATGCTTTTTCAAGAATCTCTTTTAACACATCTTTCGTATACATTTCAGCCAACCCGAAAGCTTCTGCATGCTCACAAGCATTCTCCACAATCAGATCAATATCACTTTTCTTTATCGAGAGTTGGGAAAGCCTGGTTGGGGTACCGACTTTGTTGAACCATGACTCCAATGCTTCTATTCCTTCCATCGCACCGGAAAGTCCAAACAGTTTTTGCGCGAAACGTTCGAACTGCGCTTCGTTCTGTGAAACGTACCATTTCATCCATGCCGGCATGACGACCGAAAGACCTGCACCGTGTGGTACATTGAAGAGTGCAGAAAGGGTATGCTCGATCATATGGTTTGGAAAACTGTACCCTTCTACTCCCAGATAGGTTGTACCGTTTAACGCCTGGGTCGCTGCCCACGCGAACTCCCCGCGTGCGTCATAGTTATCTGGGTCCGCCAGCAGTGTTTCAGTGGTTTTCATGACCGTGGCAATGTTCGCTTCGATATAAGCAGCAATGATATCTGGATGTGAGGATGCAGTAAAATACCCTTCGATAGAGTGGGCGATAATGTCTGAAGCAGAATAGACCAGGTACTCCTTCGAGACCGACTTTTGAAGTTCAGGATTGACGACGGATACCTTTGGATAGAGGTGCGGTGAAGCGATAGAGAATTTCTGCTTCGTTTCTTCATTCGTCACCACGGCAAAAGTGTTCATTTCACTCCCCGTGGCTGCAAGGGTGATAATGTCAAATACCGGCAGTGCCTTTTGAATAACACTTTTTCCGATAAAGAAATCCCACACATCACCGTCATACAGACTGCCGGCCGCTATGGCTTTTGCACTGTCCAATACAGAACCCCCACCGACACTGAGTATGGCATCAACACTGTGCTTTTTTGCCAGTTCTGTTGCTTCATAGACTTTTGATAGGACCGGGTTACTAACGATTCCTCCTAACTCAACAAATTCGATACCATTTGCTTCTAGGCTGGATATAACTATGTCGAACAGACCGTCTTTTTTGATACGATCACTTCCGTATGTCAATAAGACTTTTTTGATATTCTCTGCAGCGAGATACTCACCGATATTTTTTTCTTTGTCTCTTCCAAACTCTATTCTTGTTGGATTTTGATAAGTGAAATTGACCATTTCTACTCTCCTTGTTATGCTATGACTTATTATAGCCCATCATCCTCAAAATTTTGTTATCCCACTAAAGATAGGCTTACAAGTCCTCCTAAATATAGAATGAGTAACACTACACTTTCAAAACCAATATTTCCTGGCCCGTGACGTTCGCGATATATGAGTCCCATAAGAAGTACACTGGTCATCAACATCGAGTTGGCAAGCCAGAATTGCTCTGCACTTGAAACATCGGCATAAATTGGGCCTTCACGGTAGGCAATATCTGATGCGGCAATAAAAAGTGTGTCAAATGCATTGCCTCCGATAATGTCTCCTACAGCTAAATTCAGTGCACCCATGCGCACAGCGGTAATAGCGACCACAAGTTCGGGAATAGATGTCGACACAGCTGTAAATATACCACCGACGATTCCATCAGATAAACCAGATTTCTCTCCAAGAGGTATGGCTAGCTGCGCAAGTGACCAACCTGCCAAAGCAACGACTGTTCCGTAGAGGGTAAAGCGTATCCAAAGTTTCCAAATATGATTACCATGGCGACGACTTTTGTCTTCGGCTTCAGATGAAGTGTCTCTTGTTTTTTTGGGAAGCCACATTGGGGTTTCGTGCGTACGAGCCAGAAGATGTACACCAAATATATATATAATGATCAAAACAAATGTAGCAGGATGCACGCCGAAGATACTGATCGTAGGGACTGACAGTGCTAATGCATGTATGGCCAATAATGTAAGAAGGAAGGAGGACATAAAAAGATTTTCAGCGGATGCAGCTGCATGTTCAAGATTAGCACGTTTATAAGTGATATCGGCCAAAGCAAGAAATGCAGTTTGAGCCGCAATACCTCCTAATCCATTACTCACTGCCAGCTCTGCATATCCTGAAGCCGCAGCGGAGACGGAGGTAGTAATACCGGACAAAGATGTAGATGCACCAATAAACACTGCGCCCATAAGTGCTTCGCCTAATCCGGTACTTTGAGCGAGATCTCGGGCAGTTTTGGTCATCTTGATACCGAACCATCCGATAATTAAAGTAACGATAGTGAAGGCTGAAACTATGAATGGCAACGGCCAACTACCAAAATCTGTCAACTTATCCTCCTAGGATAATGAGCGATGCTTTCTCAAGCTTTTCCGGGATTTATGATCTGCATCATAGATATAAGTATCTGCTATCACTTACATTCGGCTTTCTATAATCACGTTTATTCATTGCATTATTTTTAGTATACAATATTTTAGACCAAATGCAAAAAAGAGTTTTGAACTTTATGATCAAAATTTAAGCGTTGTTTGCCAGGCTGAATTTGAACGCCCTTTTTCATAGCCTACTTGATAGAGTGCTTTCATATATTTTTTGTCAAAAAAATCTTCTAAAGGTACATCAAAACTCTTTGGAACATTGGTTATATGTATATGAAATCCATCACGTTTTGCCAGTGAGGTGATATTGACCAGGTCCCCAAGTCCATGGTATTTTGTCAAAGTATAAAATGAGCGCTCTGCAATATCAGCAAGTGAAAGAGAAACAGGTTTATACTCAGGGTCAATTTTGGTATTTCGTATCAGCCACATGTTTTTTTGAGGATACATATGTAACATACGCTGCAGCTTTCGAATATCGAGATCACGAGGATAGACAAAGATCTGTCTGGTTACACCACCGTCTACATGTACCTCCTGGTATTTTTTTCCATTGATCACAACATCTATGAGTACGGGTGGAAAGGCTCCTGGAATAGAAGCTGAGGCCAACATGATATCTCTGATAAGTTTTGGTGCATCTGAACGACCACTTAAAGCGATTTCAGTGATCTCCCAAACCACTGGACGCTGTGCATCAAGATTGGTAGTACCGATCTGCAGTAAACGTCCCTTTTTTGCCTCTTTTGCCAACTCTGCTACAAAATCGTCATTGATCTCTTCCGAGAGGATCTTTTTAAGTGGAGCTGTATCTCCTAGTGAAGCACCAAAGAGCGCTTCCATCGGCGATAATAAGACGATGTTCTTTTGTGAAGATTCTGTATAGAGTTTTTGTAGCACCTTATCATACTTTGGTCCCAAGAAAGCAAAAGGGGCGATCAGTGCACCGGTTGAAATACCTGTTACCACAGTAAACTCGGGTCTGTTACCACGTTCACTCCAGCCTTTCAAAAAACCTGCACCATACGCACCGTCCTCGGCACCACCTGAAAGGGCAAGTATATCTATTCTTTTACGAAAATTTTTATTGGCTCCGAGTCTTTTGATATTGTCCCTTGTATAGGTATATTGTGCTGTTTTATCACCCCAGTATCGTATATGTTTATACCCTGCAACCTTAGCATTTTGATACGCTGTAACACTTGGTGCTTCATAGGTACGTGACTTGAATGAACAGGCAGTCAATAGCAGTGTCAATGTGACCATACCAATAAGCCTGATATAGAGATGAGGGAACAGACGAAACAATACAACTCCTTTTCATTGCACTATACTACAACATTTTTGTTTTAGTATAACTAGGGATAGAAGCGCTTTTGTAAAGTTTTGTACCATCTCTGGAAGTATGCATAGCTATACTTCCCAAGATCTACTCTCTCGTCTCTTTGATCACTTCAAAAGCATCGATAGGCTCTTCAAATGCGATGAAGAGTACACACGGCTCTTCACCTTTTTCACAATAGGCTGTATGTGGATGCTTGGATGGGCCGTAGGCATACATACCTTTTGTGAGCAGTTCACTCTCCTGGTTGTCATAGGTAATGGTCATTTTTCCTGATACCAGTACCATCCGTTCTGCTGAAGTATGCCAGTGATGCGGAATAGCATAATCAGCCGGAACTTTAAAGAAAATATCCAGGTTCTCTTTGGCAGGATCCCCATGGAGTATGGCTATCTTGCACGCTTCACCGAGAAATGCAGGGCAAGGTCCCCATGCTATGGATTTATCATGATGTGAAAAGCTCAGTGCCGGACCATTTGCAACTGTGTCACACATAGACAGTGACGTAAATACAAACAAACTTAATAGTATTTTTTGTAGCATTTTATTTCTCTTTTTTTGGTATTATTTACAGTACTCAAGCTATGTGTAATGCCTGTGTAAAAGTAAAATTGAATTTATAAAGCTGAAGACTTTATCACCATCAATTTCTCTTTACTCATCTCTTCCATTGAATAAGGGATACCACCCATTCCCAGTCCTGATGCTTTCGCCCCACCAAAAGGCATCCAATCAACCCTGAATGCCGTATGGTCATTGACCATGACAGTCGTGCCGTTGAGACGCTTGACCGCCAGCAAGGCTGTGTCAATATTTTGAGTAAATACGGCTGCCTGAAAAGAGTATTCCAAACGGTTGGCTTCTTTAAAAGCATCTTCAATATCACTATAGGGGTAAATACAGACAACTGGACCAAAAATTTCTGAAGTACTTACTTTGGCATCACGCGGCGGATCTAAAAGCACTGTGGCTTCAAAACAGCTTTCAGAAATACGCTTGCCGCCACAAAGTACTTTTGCCCCTCCTAAGATCGCCTCATTGACCCATGATTCTATCCGCTTGACTTCATGGTGTGAAATGAGCGGTCCCACTTCTGTTTTGGGATCCAGAGGATCACCAACGATCAGCTTTTTCGCTGCTTGTGCCAATTTCAAACCCACTTCATCACAAATATCTTCATGGACAAAGATACATTGCACAGAGACACAGACCTGGCCTGCATGATAAAATCCCCCTTTGGTCAAAGCAGGGATCAATGCTACCATATCGGCATCGGCTTCAACAATCACAGGTGCGACACCTCCATGTTCAAGGCCCACACGGGTACCTGGAGAGACTTTTGAGTTCAGGTACCATCCAACTGCATCTGAACCAATAAAAGTCAAATAGTCTATCTTGGGGCTTGTAGCGAGATACTGTGCTACTTCCCTGTGACAGACCACTACTTGACACCATGCTTTAGGCAATCCTGCTTCATATAAAATGTTGACAAAATTAATCGCGGACATAGGGGTAGACTCAGATGGTTTAATAATAACAGGTGATCCAACGGCTATAGCCGGAACGGTTTGATGTACAGCAAGATTTAGGGGATGGTTAAAGGCTGAAATTGCGGCAACCACACCAATAGGCTCTTTCATAGTATACGCAATACGATTCACTGAACTTTTCGTATGACCCATGGCTATCTCTTTCCCTTCAAAAACACCCATATGTTCAATAGCAAGTTTTACACCATTGATGGCACGTTCCACTTCAACCTTTGAATCCATGTAAGGTTTACCGCCTTCGCTGGCTGCTATAAGTGTGAGTTCCTCTATACGGCTGCTCATGATCTCAACTGTTTTCTCTAAAATAGCGATACGTTCATATTTGGGCAACCACAGCTCCTGCTTTTCATACACTTTACGGGCACGATCTAAAGCCAGATCAATATCTTCTTCATTTGAAAGGGGTATCTCATCCAATACCTTTCCGTCAAATGGTGACATTACTTTAATACTGTTCATCCTCTCCACTCCTAAAATGATTGAGCCGTTCTATGGCTTCAAATTTATACCAAACACGTTTTATTTTTGAGTAACTCATTTAAAATGGCATGATTTAAACTATAGTCTACTGCCAGATCGATCAGATGTACACCTTTACGGTCGATCACATCATTTAAAATGGAACCAAATTCATCACAGGAGGCCGGTCGGTACCCCATGGCACCATACGCTTTGGCATACTGGACAAAGTCCGGATTTTTGAAATCCAATCCAAAATGATCAAATCCCATGCCTTCCTGTTTCCATTTGATCATACCGTAGGCACTGTCATTTAAAATGATGACCACAAGATCCAACTTCAGTCTGACAGCAGTTTCCAACTCTTGAGCGTTCATCATAAAACCACCGTCCCCGCATACCGCTATCACTTTTTTATCGGGGTGAACAATCTTGGCAGCCATTGCAGAAGCCAAACCTGCACCCATAGTGGCCAATGCATTATCGAGCAGCAGCGTATTGGGTAAAAAACATTTGTAATTACGTGCGAACCAAATCTTATAGATACCATTGTCTAAAGCCAAAATGCCATCTTTGGGAAGAACATCTCTGATGTCTTTGAGTGCTCTTTGCGGTAAGATCGGAAATCTTTCATCTTTAAAATATTTCACGATATGTCCTTGTGATTCATCTTTAATACGCATAAAGTATGTAAAATCCCAGTGTGCTTGTTTTTGGGCCAGTTCGGTCAAAGAGACCAAATTTCGGGCAATATCACCGGTCACATCAAGCTGAGGGAAATAGGTGTCATCTACACTGGAAGGTGAAAAATTGATATGTATGACTTTTGTGCCTCCCTGTTTCATTATAAATGGCGGTTTTTCGATGATGTCATGTCCAACATTGATGATCAGGTCAGCTCTGTCTATTGCACAATGGAGATAATCGTTCTCAGAGAGTGCGGCTGTTCCAAGGTATAAAGAATGGAACTCGCTCACAACACCTTTCCCCATTTGGGTCATAAAAAAGGGTATACCGAGTTTATCTATAAACTCTTTCATAGCAGAACCGATACACCTGCGATTGGCTCCGGCTCCAATAAGGACCAATGGCATTTTTGCTTCGTATAGCATCGTTAAAGCGTTTTGCAAACTTTCATTTCTGGCAATCGGGTAATAGGTCTTACGCACAGGGAATAGTTGTTCATCCACTTCTTCTCTTGCAATATCTTCGGGCAGTTCGATATGTACTGCACCGGGTCTCTCCTGTGAAGCCAATTTAAAACTCTGACGAACCATCGCAGCGATGTTGTTGCCATTGACCACTTGTTTGGAACATTTTGTAATGGGTTTCATCATGTGCACAACATCTATGATCTGAAAACGTCCTTGCTTGCTTTTCTTGATCGGTTTCTGACCTGTGATCATCAACATGGGGATACCTCCCAGGTTGGCATACGCTGCAGGTGTCACAAGGTTAGTTGCACCCGGTCCCAAAGTAGCCATACATACACCGACTTTTCCCGTGAGTCGTCCATAGGTCGCAGCCATAAAACCTGCACCCTGTTCATGACGGGTCAAAATAAATTGAATACTGGAGTCTCGCAAGGAATTTAAAAGGTCCAGATTCTCCTCTCCGGGAATACCAAAGATATATTCAACCCCCTCATTCTCTAATGCTTTGATAAATAGATCTGATGCTTTCATTACGTATTGTCCTTGTCTCTTTGATTATAAAAAATTTTATTTTTCATTTTCTCATACTTAAAGATCCTATTTGGAATAGTATAAAATGAATGTGTGTATTCAGTGTGGACTATATTATCTACCTACTATGATAAAGTAGATTTCATGCAAAAATATAGATTTAGCCTGTTATAGGTGCTTTTAGAAGCTTATCTATGCAATAATTAGTATTGATTTTATGAAAGAAAGCAGGGTATTGTGTTTAAGAGGATCTTTTTAAAACATATGCAAGAGACTGGCGGGGAACCCGAAGAGATAGGCCGTTTTCTTGATATACTGAAACAGCTTATACGAACACCTTCTGTTGTGGGGGCTGAACACTCTTTTTTCCTTTACTTGAAAAGAGAACTGGAAGAGAGAGGGATCAGTGCAACGCTTTATGAAGGCTTACTTGTAGCAGAAGGATCTGAGCCTGATAACGGTATGATCTCTGCGCATATCGATCGGCATGGTCTTATTTGTACCGGTCCCAATGAATTCCAGTATGCAGCGTTTATCGCACAGAACAGAGGAGATCTGACAGGAGATTCCGTTGCTGAAAAAACCTATAAGGATATTATAGGACGTTTTATGAATCAGCGTGTTCAAGCCTATGATCCATGGTCAGGCGCATACCTGGGGTTAGGAGAGATAGACAGTGCCTATATGTGTGAACGCAGATTGAACCTTCTTTTTAAAGTCAAAGGACTGGAACATTTGTATGCCGGTACACCTGTAGCCTATGTGGATACACTGACCTATGAGGATGGGTATCTCTCTGCACAATTGGATAATGTACTCAGTGCAGCGATCATTCTTTTTTTATATGAGAGAGGATACCAGGGGCGCGCTTTTTTCACTGCACAAGAAGAGGTAGGGAAGAGTTGGCGGTATTTACTTGAATGGTTCAGGGGACATGATCTCTCAACGGATTCCCTACTGGTGCTTGATACCAGTCCATATCCCGGAAGGGTTGCTGCAGAGGCACAGCATATCGTGTTGAGGAATAAAGATGCGAATGCCACTTTTGTTTCGCCACTCACGAAACAGATCGAAACCATTTGTGATGAGTTCTCGATAAAATACGGATACAAAGATGCATTCATAGAGGATCTCAACAGAGAGTTCTTGGCGCAAGGAAAACCCCTTTATTCTCTAGGAAGTACGGAGATGGGACGTTTGGCAAAGGCGAGTGACGGTACTATACAGGGAACGACATTTCAGCTTCCCACTACCGGGTATCACACGACGGCAGAAACAGTCTCTCTGGAATCCATTGAGAAAGCACTGAAAATATTGGAAACACTTTATTTAAAAGTATAAAGAAAAGGAAAGAAGATGGAAGTAATAGGATATATAGAAAGAGTGGATCTTCCAGGACTGGAACTTTTTGCTTTGGATGCGAAAATAGATACAGGTGCGGATTCTTGTTCTATGCACTGTGACGACATTGAAATAGAGGGCGAAAATGTCATTTTTACCCTACATGATGAAGTACATCCTGCCTATCATGGCAAAAGACTTACTTTGCCGATATATAAGATCAAAAATGTAAAAAGTTCCAACGGAAGAAGTGAAGAGAGAATATTTGTGAAATCAATGTTGAAATTGGGTTGTAAAACATATGAAGCAGAGATCTCACTGACCAATCGGGAAAATATGAAGTATCCTATGCTGATAGGAAGACGTTTCCTATCACATCACTATCTGATCGATGTTTCTCATAAATATATTACAAAGGATAAATAATGACCGTTTACATACTTTCTAGAAATACAAAACTCTATTCAACAGAAAGGTTGATAGAGGCAGCCGAGGCGAAAGGATGGAATGTACGTGTCATAGATTATTTGATGTGTACGATCGAGATCGTGAAGGGCGAACTGTTAGTGGTTTACGATGGTGAATTATTACCGGTACCAGATGCGATCATCCCTCGTATCGGTGCAAGTCGAACGTTTTATGGAACTGCGATGGTGCGTCACTTTGAAATGATGGGTGCCTTCAGTGTTGCGGGGAACCTTGCGATCGCAAGATCCAGAGATAAGCTCAGAAGCCTTCAGGTGTTATCTATCAATGATGTTGATATGCCAAAAACAGTGTTTGCATCCAATAAAGCCAATGCGAAAGATGTGATCAAACTCATCGGAGGGACCCCTTTGGTACTTAAGATCCTTGAAGGAACTCAGGGGGTCGGAGTGGTACTTGCAGAGACACAAAAAGCAGCACAATCAGTATTGGATGCTTTTTATGGCATGGATGTGAGTCTTTTGGTGCAGGAGTTCATCAAAGAGGCAGGGGGAGCAGATATCCGTGCATTTGTCATCAATGGCCAGGTGGTCGGGGCGATGAAACGCCAAGGTGCAGAAGGTGATTTCAGATCCAACCTTCATCAGGGAGGAAGTGCAACTGCACATAAACTCAGCCGTAAGGAAAAATCTACGGCGATCGCTGCTGCAAAGGCAATGGGACTGGGTGTATGCGGTGTAGATATGATCCCTTCTGATCGTGGTCCATTGGTGATGGAGGTGAACTCATCTCCTGGACTTGAAGGTATTGAAAAAGCGACCAATGCAAATATCGCAGGGAAGATCATGGATTATATTGAAGCCAACATTAAACCTACGGATAATAAAAAACCACCGCGTCGCAGAAAAGATAATATTGGGGCATAAATGAGACATAATCCTTTTATCTTAGGTGGTGAAGAGATACCTAGAGGTACACAAAGACGTGTAGAGATAGAGTTGCCAAGTTTTTACGGTACACCTACGTCTCTTACAGCCTATGTGATCCGCGGTAAAAAAGCGGGTCCAACGGTTTTCATTAGTGCAGCCATTCATGGAGATGAACTCAATGGTATAGAGATCATCCGTCGTCTTCGTCAGCTGCATTTGCTTACCAAACTTAAAGGTACATTGATACTTGTTCCTATAGTGAACATTTACGGAGCCATAAACCTTTCAAGGTATCTACCTGACAGACGTGACCTGAACAGAAGTTTCCCGGGGCATTCCAAAGGAGCGCTTGCCTCACGTCTGGCAAAGACCTTTTTTGATGAGATCGTATCCCAATGTGATCTGGGGATCGACCTGCATACGGCCAGTATTCATAAGGACAATCTCCCCCAAGTGCGTACTAATATCGACAATGAATATACTTTGAGACTTGCCTATGCATTTGAAGCACCTGTGATACTACATTCGGAATTAAGGGATGGATCTTTACGTGCTGTAGCACAAGATAAAGGGATACCGATCTTACTGTATGAAGCGGGAGAAGCTTTGAGACTGGATGAAAAATCCATTAAGATCGGGGTAAAAGGCATTATCAATGTACTCAGGGCTAACGAGATGCTGCCGGTGCGTGTCAAAAAAAGCAGTCGCATTAAGCCTGTGTTGACAAAAACCAGCAAATGGATACGTGCGCACGAAAGTGGTATGATACAAACCATTAAACAATTAGGTGATGTAGTGGAAGAGGGGGATATCATTGCACGTATTCATTCATTATTTGATGATCAAAGCTATGAAGTGGCTGCACCTTTTGATGGTATTATCATAGGAAAAACACAAATTCCTCTTATCCATGAGGGGGATGCAGCGTTTCATATCGCAGCACTGAAAGATATTCAAATCGCTGAAGAGCGCATGGAACCTTTCCATCAGGATGAGACCCTGATGGAGATTCCAATGGTAGATGAGAGGATCGTATAAAAATGACTGTATTGGTATTTAGGAATGTGAGATGCATGAAGAGATCATAGAAAAACTGCGTAAAGAGAATGAGCTCTTACGGCAAACTCATACGGAAGCTGATCTCTATTATGCCAAGATGAAAGAGTTGGAAATATATCAGGCCCAGTTGGTGAAACTCTTGACTGAAATAGAGGAAAAATCCCAAAAAGTGATCGTACTCTTTGAGGGAAGAGATGCGGCAGGAAAAGGAAGTCTTATCGGGAGCATATCCCAATATCTGAACCCTAAGCACTGTCGTTCTGTTGCGCTTGGTAAACCTACGGATGAAGAGAGATCACAATGGTATTTTCAAAAATATATCAAGCATTTCCCACGCGGGGGAGAATTGGTACTTTTTGATCGAAGTTGGTATAACCGTGCCATGGTTGAGCCGGTATTTGGATTTTGTACCCAGAATGAGTATGAACTTTTTTTAGACACGGTGACCAACTTTGAAGATTCCTTCACGAAGCATGGTACACGTCTGATAAAGATCTATCTGAGCGTTTCCAAAGAGATACAAAATGAACGTTTTGAAAAACGTCGTACCGATCCTTTGAGACAGTGGAAGCTCAGTGAAATAGATATGCAGGCCCAGGCAATGTGGAATGAGTTCACACAAAAAAAGAGAATCATGCTTGAACGTACACATACCCCTGAGTCCCCATGGCATATCATTCGGTCAAATGATAAGCATAAAGCACGTATAGAGGCAATGAAGTTAATATTGAGAGAACTTGATTTTCAAGTAGAGGATTCCACAGTTGATCTGAAGGCTGATGAGAATATCTTAGTCTCTGTCGAGGCTGAAATATTAGGTTGACACTATGGTCTGTAATGACATCTAAAAGGTAAAATTATGACACAGGTAGAACATTTGGTCGATACACTACATCTAGAAGATTTAGACAATCCTCTACACCCCTCTATTTTTGATGACAATGATGAATATGATATGCTTATCATACGTCTTCCTATCATTACTGAGAAGCTTGAAGCGATCTCCTTAGGGTTTATCATTACAAAAGATGCCAGTTATCTGTTCAATGCTGAAAAGAGTAGACTAGAGGAGCTAGGGAATCGATTTGAAGGGCCGCATCAAAAGATAGATACACTTTTGGACCATCTCCTTAAATCCTTTCACTCCTATCAGGATCAGATCTCCGACATGGAAGAGACACTGTATGA
The DNA here is from genome assembly GCF_030347995.1 of Sulfurovum xiamenensis. Lineage (NCBI taxonomy): Bacteria > Pseudomonadati > Campylobacterota > Epsilonproteobacteria > Campylobacterales > Sulfurovaceae > Sulfurovum > Sulfurovum xiamenensis. Next base: position 55,181 of record NZ_JAQIBC010000008.1, on the reverse strand, counting down.
AGATACAGTAAAATCGAACTTTATGACACAGTGGCTTACGTTAAAAAGAGATATTTTACGGGTAGAACGCATCATGCACCGTACTTCAGCTGTCATGCAGGATATGATCCAGTATTATGAGACGGATGGGAGTTTTCCTTTGAACCATTATATAGATATTCATGAGCATTGCGAACGTATTTTACGTTCTGCAACACTGCAGCTTTCAAAACTCGATTATCTCTATAATTTTTATAATACGCGTACCAATGAAAAAATGAATCGTCTTATTTTTCTTCTTACGATTATTTCAGCGGTTTTTCTTCCGCTTAATCTCATCGTTGGTTTTTTTGGTATGAATACAAGCGGTCTGCCATTTACAGAGGGATCGAATGGTACTTTCAGTGTGGTCGTGGGGTTGGTTTTCCTGGTTGTCATCACATCATTAGGTGTGTTAGTCTGGAGACGTAAGATCGAGTATTCAGAATAAGTGGACAGAATGTCATTGGTTGAGGTACTCTACAGCCTTGAGGGCTGCAGTGAACTGTAGACAAGAAGCAGCAGGTTATTTACGTACCTGTCCGCTACCATAAATCTTAAACTTATAGGTGGTAAGCCCCTCTATGCCCATCGGTCCTCTGGCATGGAGTTTGTTGGTACTGATCCCCACTTCTGCACCGAATCCAAAGGCACCTCCATCTGTAAAGCGTGTCGAGGCATTGACATAGACTGCTGCAGCATCGATAGCATTCAAAAAGAGTTCAGCCGTAGTGATATTTTCTGTGATAATAGCTTCAGAATGTCCTGAACCAAATCTCACAATGTGTTCAATCGCACCTTCAACCCCATCAACGACTTTAATATTTAAAATATTCGCCAAATACTCTGTATCATAATCTTCATCCGTTGCATGTGAAACTTCTATAATATCTTGTGTTCTACTATCACCTTTGAGCTCGGTGTGTGCCTCATCAAATGCAGTTTTGAGTTGAGGTAAGGCCTCTTTTGCTATGGCAGCATCAACTAAGAGTGTCTCCATAGCATTACATACACCGGGACGTTGTACTTTTGCATTAAGCGCGATCGCTATGGCATTGTCCAGTTTTGCATCTTTGTCGATGTAGGTATGACACTGTCCTTTATCGTGTTTAACCACAGCGACAGTCGCATTTTCAGTAACATGCTTGATGAGTCCTGCACCACCTCTTGGGATGATAAGATCCACATATTTATCCATCTTGATCAGTTTGTCAACTCCCTCTCTTGACGCGTCTGGTATGAGTGAGATCAAGGCACGCGGGAGATCGTTCGCTTCTAATACATCTTGAAGTATCTTAGCGATCCCTTCGTTAGAGTTCTGAGCCTCTTTACCCCCTTTGAGTACACAAACATTGGAGCTTTTAAAACAGAGAGCTGCAGTGTCTGAAGTCACATTGGGACGAGATTCATAGATGATCCCTATCACACCGATAGGGATAGAAACCTTCTGCATGTTTAAGCCATCTTCAGTGATCCATCCGTCCAAGACACGGCCTACAGGGTCTTTCAAGGCTGCTATCTCTTCTATGGCTACTGCCATTGCATCGATGCGGCTTTCATCTAATAAAAGCCTGTCCATCAGTGCAGAAGAGAGTTTGTTCTTTTCTCCCTCTTCCATATCTTTTTTGTTCTGTGCTATCAGGATGCTGCTGTTCTCTCTAAGGGCCTGAGCCATTTCCTTCAGTATTCTGTTTTTTTCACGTCCGCTGATGGTCGCTAGAATCCTGCTTGAATTTTTCGCTTCTTTTAGAAAAGCTTCCATTGTTATGCCTTTATATAACTACAGCAGTAATCTGTAACTGTTTTGATCTTCAGATCAAATGATGAGTTGGCCGGTACATTGAAACTCTCAGGGGTGTTTAATGTCCTAAATTCTGTTTCACCCGGAAGTCTGATCTCCAATTCTCCACTCATCATCTCCATGATCTCTGCTTCATTCGTGTCAAATGTATATTCACCCGGCTGCATCACACCTAGGGTCTGTCTATCTCCATTGGGTAAAAAAATAGTTCTACTTACTACTTTTCCATCGAAATATACATTGGCTTCTTTGATCATTGATATGTTTTCTAGTTTTGTCATTTTCTTTCCTTTTTTATTAGTTTTTCTCTTTAAGTTCTTTGGCTTTAGCATAGGCATCACTGACTGCTTCCATCATACCGTGACGTACGTTACAACGCTCTAGTGCAGCATATCCAGCGGCAGTTGTGCCTCCCGGGCTCATCACACCATCTTTTATGATCGCTGGGTTTTCATGTGCTATAAGGGATGCAAACCCTTCAAAAAGACCTTGTACTAGTACCTGGGCATCTACACGCTTCAGTCCTTGATTTACTGCACCATCGGCCAGGCTTTCAGCGATCAGTGCCAAGTATGCAGGCCCGCTTCCTGCGACACCTGTTGCGATGTCGAGTTCATTTTCACTGTTGAGCCATAAACTTCTACCAATGGAGTTAAAGATACTTAATGCACTTTCCTTTAGATCCTCATCTCCTGTGATCGTTGTCATAGATTTAAGATGACTTGCCCCTAAATTTGGCATCGTTCTTATGTATTTTTTTGCTTTGATCTGTGCGCTGAGACTCTCTATGGATGTGCCTGCCAGAACAGAATAAATGGCATCTGCTTCACCTGTTAATTTTGGAGCAAGATCAGGGAGAGAGTAGGGTTTGACACAAAGTACTATATGTTTATTTGATATATCTTCTTTCGCTTCCATCACTTTCGTTGAAATTTGAGGAAGCTGTTCTTGAAGCGCTTGTAAAGAGTGTTTGTTTCTTCCCATAACCTCTATCTCATAATGTTCAACTAACCCTTCAATAAGCGCCTTAGCCATATTACCATTGCCAATAAATGTTAACTTCATTATTTATCTTTCTTTTCTTTTTTCGTTGTGAATAGTGTACCTTTATTATGTACACCCTCTATTAAAAATTCTCTAGCAGTTGTCAGATCATAACCATTACATAAAAACATCTCTCTTTTTTTACTCATAATGTAGTCAGCTGCTTTGAGTTTTGTTACGATGCCTCCTGTTGCAAACTGTGAGTTTGGTGTATGTTCCTGTGCCAGTTCTTCTTTTTTTATCTCAGTGACCACTTTTCTGATCTTTGCGTCTGGATTCTCTTTAGGGTTGTCATCATAATATCCATCAATATCACTTAAGATGACAAGCAGATCAGCACCGGTATAGTAGGTGATATGTGCAGAGAGTTGGTCATTATCTCCAAAGAGTTGATCTGGCGTTGTTGAAATATCATTTTCATTGACTATAGGCAAAATATCATTTTTCAGAGTTCTGTCTATAATGTCCTGAAATATCTTTGTATGCACTCTTGAGTCAAAATCTTCTTCCGTTAAAAGTATTTGAGAAATAGGCACATCATAAATATCAAATTTGTTTTTATAGGAACTCATAAGTATAGGCTGTCCAACAGAAGCTAACACTTTTTTACTTGTAGGGACACTTCTGTTCAATTTAACTGCTGTATATCCTGCAGCGACTGCCCCTGAAGTCACAAGAATAACTTCATATTGTTTTCTGGCTTCAGCAATTAAAGAGGCTAGGTTCAACATCCTCTCTTTTGCTATACTTGTTGTCTCTGTTAAGACACTGCTTCCTACCTTGATCACTATCCTTTTCATTTTTATCCCTTTTTTTTATATACGGTATAGTTCTGTACTCTTATTGTACTGAAACATCTATCGTTTTGTAAAATTTTTTTGTTCAGTTTTGAAGATCTATGCTAATACGCTTCATTATTTCCTATTCATAGTCTAATCGGTTTTGCACTTCATCAAACTTTTTAGCTATAGAATCCGGGTTCGATGCGCCATATCTACTAAAGAGCAAAATAGCTATCCATGAAAAAACAAATCCAGGAAGCAATTCAAAGATCTCAAATATGCCACCCTCTAAATCTTTCCAGATGATGACAGTCAAAGCACCCACTACCATACCTGCTATCGCACCGAACTTTGTAATGTTACGGCTGTAAAGGCTTAAGATGATTAGCGGTCCGAATGCCGCACCGAATCCTGCCCACGCATACGATACTAGTTTGAGGACACTGGAGTTCTCATCTGTGGATAAATACCATGCGATAACTGCGATCAAGATCACTGTGGCACGCCCGATCCAGACAAGTTCTTTGTTACTGGCCTCTTTATGTAGGATCGCGTGGTATACATCTCTTGTCAGCACAGAAGAGGATACCAGCAGTTGTGAGTCGATCGTACTCATGATGGCCGCAAGTATCGCAGCCAGTAAAAAACCTGCGATCCAAGGGTTAAAAACAAGCTGGGAGAGTAAGATAAAGATCTTTTCACTGTCTGCCAGATCAATGCTGTTCGCTGCGACATAGGCAAAGCCGAAAAAACCGACGCTTAAAGAACCGATGATGGATAAAATCATCCAGCTCATTCCGATGGTTTTGGCTTTATGTGTCTCGTTTTCATCTCTGATCGACATAAATCTCACAAGAATATGAGGCTGTCCAAAATAGCCTAACCCCCATGCAAGCAGTGATATTACAGAGATAAGAGAGACACCGCTGATCATGTTAAGGTGTGATGGTTCTAAGGATTCTATCGCTGTGATGGCACTGGTGATCCCGCCAAGTTCAGTCACAACCACGACCGGTGTGATCACAAGCGCCAGCATCATCAAAATACCCTGAATAAAATCTGTCCAGCTTACGGCATTATAGCCTCCCAGGAAAGTATAGGAAACGATCACAAAACTTCCTATAAGCAGTGCATCTGAGTATGCGATATTAAAGGTTGCCTCAAAAAGCTTTGCTCCCCCTACAAGCCCAGATGAAGTATAAAGCGTGTAAAAAATCAAGATCACCACTGCAGTAACCACCCTGAGTATATGTCCGTTATCTTCAAAACGGTTTGCCAGATAATCCGGGATCGTAATGGAGTCGTTCAGATGATGCGTGTAGACTCTAAGCGGCTTTGCCACATAATGCCAGTTAAGATAGGCACCTATAATAAGCCCCACTGCGATCCAACTACCGACGATCCCGTCACTATACATCATACCCGGAAGCCCAAGAAGCAGCCACCCACTCATATCAGATGCGCCTGCACTCAGGGCAGTCACACTGGGGTTGAGACCGCGTCCACCTAACACATAGTCACTCAGATCATTGGTTTTAAAGTAAAAATAAAACCCTATTGCCAGCATTACCAGCATATAGCCTATAAATGATATGATTATTTCTATCTGCATATTTAAATCTCCTCGAATTTGATACTTTGAATACCAAGATTTCCGTATCTGTGGTAAGAGTTTGAGATACTCTGCTCTATGAAGTAGTGCATCAGTTCAAGTCTGCCATGCGATACAAAGTTCTCACTGGCTAGATAGATCGCTTTATCGGCGATCGCATTGTAGATAGTGTCGCTTACGTTATCCGGATGCAGGAATCTTACTCGTTGTACTTCAGGTATCTTCTTTATCAGTGCATCTTCATCATCTCGGGCAAACGTGTCCTCTTGCCCAATAAAAGAGTTCTGTTTGGACTCAAGCCAGATCAGTTCGGCTTTACGGGATCTTTTCGGTATAGAGATATGAAGCTGTGCCCCTATCATCTTGATGGCCATGATCGTTGTGAGTATCTCATCAAGTTCATCCTTCTCTTCGATCCTAAGCAGTACACTCTTTACAGGAAGATAACGGATGATATTGCTCTCTCCCCTGATATGTGCATAGTCATGCTCTTTTAAAAACTCAACCTCGTACCAGTGTGTAAAGTGGCACATATGTCTCAGTGCAGCTTCACACTCATCATTAAAAACTGTATCTCTTGTGAGAAGCACTCTCATTTGATCTAAAAACCGGCTTGAACATGATTCATAAAGGTTGGTCTCATGATATTCAAGATTCATAAACTGACTGACATAGTTGAAACCACCTGCTTTTTTACCGCTTCCTATCGCAGATTTTCTCATGCCGCCAAAAGGCTGGCGTGTGACGATCGCACCTGTCGTGACACGGTTGATATAGAGATTCCCTGCAATGATCCGTTCTTTCCAGTAATCCTGTTCTCTTTTATCCAAGGATTCTATACCCGAGGTCAAACCGTAGCCTGTTGCATTGACTATGTCGATGGCATCATCCAGGTTTTCTGAACACATGACGCTTAGTACGGGGCCAAAAAGCTCATTCATATGACAAAAATCATTTCTCTTTGTTCCCCATCTTACAGATGGTGTAAGCATATAGGGATTGCCTCTGTCCGCGTAATCCGGTTTGACCAGCCACTCTTCGCCCTCATCAAGAGAGGAGAGGGCCTCTTTAAGTTCACCTGAGGGAAGATTTGACAAGGTACCGATCCGATTGGAAAAATCCCAAACAGAGCCCGTTTTAAGTGATTCAACTGCCTCTTTGATCGTCTGTTTAAATGCTTCATCGTTAAATAGCTCTTTTTCAAGTACCAGCAGTGAAGTGGCTGAACACTTTTGTCCTGAATTGTGAAAGGCGGATACAATCACATTTTTAATCGCCTGGTCACGGTCGGCCAAAGCAGTGACAATCGTCGCATCCTTACCACCGGTTTCAGCACTCAGTGCTATATCCGGACGGGACTTAATGATGTTGTAAGCCGTCTTTTCACCTCCTGTAAAGATTGTAAAATCGATCTCTCTGCTGGGGATCATATGTTCACCTACTACAGAACCGCGGCCTGGGATGAACTGGAGTGTATTTTTACTGATACCTGCATCCCAAAAACATTGACACAAACGGTACCCGCACAGGATAGAGTCTTCTGCAGGCTTTAAGATGACCGTATTTCCTGCAGCCAGTGATGCAGCGATGCCACCTACCGGAATGGCGATAGGAAAGTTCCATGGGCTTATCACCAGCCCCACGCCTTTTCCTGTGGCTTCAACACCTGTAAGACCTGATATCTTTGCTACACTGTAAGGGTAAAAGTTTGCAAAGTCTATCGCTTCACTCACTTCTACGTCCGTTTCAGTGAACACTTTTCCCACTTCTGCAGCGGCCACTCCTATAAGGTCTGCTCTTGCGACTCTGATCTCATGTGCTACATCCATCAGGATCTTTTGTCTTTGCTCTACTGTCAGTGTTCTCCAGCCATCCGGGTCTTTTTTTGCTGTTGCAATGGCTTTTTTCATATCTTCAGGTGTTGCTTCTGCATAGCGTCCTGCCAGCTTCTTCTCGTGGTACTGGCTCTTGTCTATCACATCTACATGCAGATCTCTTTGCACAATCTCACCGCTAACAACGGGATATGCGTTAAATCCACCTACTTCTCCGATATTCTGCCACTTATTGCGGATCTTTTCTGCCCACTCTCTGTTTGCTTGGAGCACAAAGTCTGTATCCGGCTCATTCTCAAAATGATAGCGTTTCACATCAATTGTTTCTTTGACGATCTCTTTATTCCTATCTTGCGTTCTGTAGGGTTTCTGATCAACAGTTGCCATACGTGCCAGTGCATCGTCGTAACTTTTGACCAAAATATCCCATGCAGGGGTATCGACCTTAAGGCCGAAACTGTGTCGTAAAAAGTTCTGTTCTGCGGTGTTTTCATCAAATCTTCTTACCAGATAGGCGATGGCATTGGTAAAGGTCTCTTTTGTCGCAGTCGGCGCATAGAGGATCACATTCAAGCCTTGCTCTTTGAGCACCTGATAGGCTGCCTCACTCATCCCTTCAAGCATCTCTGCAGTGACATATTTTTCTACTTTTCTCTCTTTGGCCAAAAGCATAGCTAATGCATGGTCAAACAGATTGTGCGATGCGACACCGGTATGTACATAAGGTGCTACGTCCGGGTCAAGTAAAAAGTTCATCGCAATTTTATAGTTTGCATCAGATTCTGCTTTTGAGGCGTAGGTGACATTCGGCCAGCCTCTGAGAGATGCTTCGGTCAGTTCCATCTCCTGGTTTGCACCTTTGACGATACGGATCTTGATAGGTGCACCACCGCTTTGCACTCTTTTTTTAGCCCAAGCATAGAGCTCTTTGATATGTATCATAGCATCGGGCATGTAAGTCTGGATCACGATGCCTGCATGAAGGTTTTTATAGGCATCCATCTCTAAAACCGTTTTGAATGCATCGATAGTCATCTGGATATCTCTATACTCTTCCATATCAAGATTGACAAACTTATAGTATTCCTTACCGTCCTTATCCAGATAGGTATTTTCCATGGCTGCACTATACACTTTTTGTAATTGCTCGGATATGTGACGTATGTTGTTTTCATGGGCATGTGGAATGATCTGTGAAAAAAGGTTCGATATTTTAATAGAAAGATAATCGACATCAGGATTTTGAAGCAGTTTGATATATTTCTCTACTCGTTTTTCTGCTTCTTGCTTGCTTAGGACGATCTCTCCGATCACATTGATGTTAACTCTGGTACCCTCTTTTTTTCTTTTGTGTATATGCTTTGAGAGTACAGGATCCTCTCCTTGAATGACAATGGCACTGATATCATTTCTGAGGTATTTGACAAAAAGAGGAATGGAGATGGAAGTAAGATAGATCCCAACATCGCGAAACAGCCAGATCAGGATCTGTTCAAACTGGGAAAAGAAGTCTGTGCTTTTATATTTTTCGAATATATACTCCAGCTGGTCTGCAACCCTGTCAGGATCGTTAGAACGAAAGCTTTGGTCCAGTAGTTCGATAAGGAAAATTTTGTTCACAGGATTTTTCAACATTTTTAACATCATCTCGTGAAAATCTTGCTCTTGACCCTTGCGTGAAACCTGTATTTTCTTTTGCCATTGATAGGCAACTTCTTTTACATCCTGTGCAATTTTTTCTGGTATGTTCAAGTTGTTTTTCTCCCTTTTTAGAATTATTTATCAGCTATTTTTTCATAGGCTATATATCTATTATAGACAGATTTGAATAGTTTTTTAGATTTTTTGGATAAATAATTTCATTTTAATTTTTCACATCATTATATGTAAATATTTAACAAATAATAGGTTAAATATTTACATATAATACGTACTATATTAACATATTTATATTACTAAAGACTTAAATAAATTGTTAATATATATAATCAAGTGTATGCTGTTTAATTCTAAATAGTGTAAAATATTATAAACAGATAAAAGGGGGGAAACATTGGCATTAGTAGATAATAAAAAAGACATATTGCCATTGAGTAGTATTGCAGAACTCTTAACCACAAAAATAAGAACGCTGAAGATGTATGAAGAGAAAGGTTTACTTCCACCTAAAGAGGAGAATAAAAAGCTCTATTCTATCGATGATGTAAAATTTATTGCTTTTACGCATTATTTGGCTAGTGTTAAAAAAATCAATGCAAACGGTATCAAATATATATTGGAAATGCTGCATACCAATATGGATGAACAGAACAGAGATACTTTTTTAGACCTGGTTGAAAAAAAGATGGAACAACTATCGGGAATTGACATTAAAGATGTGGAGACGATGTAGAACTATTACGAACTGTTTGTTATCTCTGATATGAGACCACTCTAAAGAGAGTGGATAAAGGATCTTACTTTATAAACTCAACCACTTCGTCAAAAGGAACTCTTAGCTGAGTGGATTGTGCATTGAGTCTGTAGCCAAATGGCACGATAACAGCTACTTGGTATTTGCTTGTATCCAGGCCTAACACCTCTTCTACATTCTCTTTTTCAAAACCTTCTATAGGACAAGAGTCTATCCTTATAAAAGCAGCAGCAGTCATCATATTTCCCAAAGCAATGTAGCTTTGTCTGGCTGTCCATGCATAGATATTCTCATCTGTGCTCAGTGTTTTTTTCAAGTGTTTGGCATAGATATCCATATAAAAATCAAGTGTTTCCTGAGGCATGTCGCGTCGCATGAATCTCTTTTTAGGTATACCGCTCTCAACTTTGACATTTTCGATGCCTGCAAGTATGATGACAAGATGAGAACAAGAGGTGATCTGGACTTGATCCCAGCAGTAAGGTCTGAGTTTCGCTTTTAGATCCTCATTGGTGATGACAAGAAATTTCCATGCTTCCATACCAAAAGAGGAAGGTGATTTTCTTCCTGCTTCCAAGATGTAATGCATCTCTTCATCACTAATCTTTTTGTTTTCGTCAAATACTTTACAGGCATGTCTGAAATGCATTGCTTTGGTAAAATCATTTTGCATGGTTTATCCTTTTTTATCTAGGGTGATAGGTTATTCTATAGGCGTATAGTATCAAGATTTATCTTGAAAAAGCTAAATAGTATTCTAATATAAATTACCCTATGATATGTAAAAAAGAAGGAGAAAAGATGCGATATCTATGGATAGTGATGATACTAGGCTCATTTTTAGAGGCCGAGAGTTTTACTTTGGAGAGTGAGACGCTCAAAGGACAGCTGGTGAAAGCTCAGGAGTTTGATGGGTTTGGGTGTAATGGTCAAAATATCTCTCCGGAACTGCACTGGAGTCATGCACCCAAAGGTACAAAAAGTTTTGCGCTCACTGTGTATGATCCTGATGCACCTACGGGCAGCGGATGGTGGCACTGGTTGATCGTGAACATTCCAGCGGGTACCCATAAGATCTCTGCAGATGCTTCAGCGAAAAAAACACTCCCAAAAGGTGCATTGGAAACAACGACTGATTATGGTCATGCAGGTTTTGGCGGGGCCTGTCCGCCACAGGGAGACAAAGCACACCGTTATGTCTTTACGATACATGCTTTGGATGTTGAGAGTTTACCTGTAAAAGCAGAGAGTAAAAGTGCAGTGGTGGGTTTTATGATCAACAAACATACGATCCAAAAAGCTTCTATGATCTCTTATTATCAAAGAGATTGAATGTTCGTGGTTTCCTCTTCGATCCATTGAAGGTAGTCTAGGTTTCCACCTGCCATGGATACCATGATGATCTCAGGCAGGTCATAGGTATGCAGCTGCTCGATCTCTGTTTGAATTGTTTCAAAGAGGGATCTTCTGGTTTTCATCTGAAGGTGTATCTCTTCAGACTGCATGATTTTTCCTTCCCAATGGTACGCGCTTTGTATGGTTGTAGATTGTACACAGGCAACCAGTTTCTTTTCCAAGAGTAGACGTGTGATGAGATCGGCATTCTCTTGAGAATCTGTAGTAGTCGTGATGATACAGTAATCAGAGGCTTCCATTTTCTACCTTTTCCATAAAATCTTCTACACATACGGAAACCATATTGTAGACATGATCAAACCCTTCAAATCCTTCAAAGAAGTAAGGATCAGGGACATCTCCCCCCTGATAGTCTCCAAAGTCACCTAAAAGATAGACATTGCTAAATCCAAAGGCTTCCAAATCGGATTTGTTCTGTTTATCCATGGCTACAATATAGTTAAATGATGTGATGTCCTCTTGTATTATAGGACGGGAATGTTGTTGACTGATATCAATATTGTACTGCTTCGCAACCTTAATAGAGTGTTCACAGGGTGCTTCCCCCTTATGCCAATCACTTGTCCCGGCTGAATCGATGAAAAGTTCAAGTCCTTTAGTGTTGACGATATGCTCCGCTACACCATGTGCTAGAGGACTGCGACAGATGTTTCCTAAGCATACAAATAATATACGATCCATACTTCTCCTTTTAACTCTATAGTGTACAATACCAAAAATATTATGAAAAATACATCTAAAATGAAAGAGTATTCCTATGAAGATCAATGTCATCATTATCGATAAAAAAGGAAAAGATAACCTCTATGCCGGTTTGATAGAGCATTATAAAAAGATTGCTAAACCTTTTGCAAAAGTAGAAGTCATCGAAGTATTTGACAAAGAAATAGCCAAGGCACAGGATATTTCACCTGAAGCTGCTCAAAAATCATACACTAAAGCACTGGAAAAGTATTTGGATTCTGGTATAAATATAGCGTTAGATCCCTCTTCGAAAGAAGTAGATAGTCATGAATTTGCAAATTTGCTTAAGGATAGCGTTCAGGTGAACCTCTTTATTGGCGGTGCATACGGCTTTGAGAGGGATTTTTTAACTAAATGTAATAATTCAATATCATTTGGTAAAATTACGCTTTCACATAAACTTGTGAAAGTTGTATTGATGGAACAGATCTTTAGAGGTTTGACCATTAATCATAATCACCCATATCATAAATAGGACAACATTAAATGTTAACAGAAACAGAGTTAAATGAATTTCAAAATAAATTGCTAGACAGAAGAGTACAGATAGAAAAAAACCTTAGAGGTACTAGCCTTGAGTTAGAAGGAATGAGAGAACTTGAGTTGAACGATGAAGGTGATTTTGCAGCTGCTTCTGCAGAAGCTGTGATAGATAGTGCAATTTTAGTACAACAACGCAAAGAATTAAACGAAATTGAACTTGCTTTAGATAAAATAAAAGCAGGAGTTTTCGGTATATGTGAAATGTGTGAGGATCCTATAGGCAGACGACGTCTAGAAGTAAAGAACTTTGCACGTTTTTGTATAACATGTCGAGAGATCACTGAAAAAGAGACGAAATAGATTTCCTATTTTAAAGTAACAGCTTAGGTGAACTCTCTGATAAAGGGAATAGAGTGTTTACGTGGATATATAGCTTTACGCTATTTGCGTCGCTTATATAAATAAGGGGATAAAATGAGACTTGCTCTGTATATTTTTGTTACTTTTGCGCTTATGGCAGTGATTGCTGCGTTTACTTATACGGTTAACCCGGACCATTATGCGATGGAATTGATGGGAATCAATTTTAGTTTTCCAGTAGCAGTATGGATAGTTCTACCTATGCTGCTTTTATTCATCTTTACTCTGTTACATATGTTTATTTATGGTTTAAAAAATTATTTTATACTTAAAAAATGGCAAAAAGATGCCAGTACTTTAGAAGATGCTTTGTACTGGTCACTGATCAATGAGCCAAAAGAACAAAAGTATGGCTTGGATGCAGTGAGAAGCTCTGCATCACTTTTAGGTAAAGCATCCCTCGGCATTACTGATACTATAGAAGGTTTAACACCAAGACTTACACGTGTTGTCAATATCATACAGAAAATAAAAAATGGTGAGTATGTCGACTTGAAAGAAGAAAAAATGAGTAAAGTCTTTGGTACGAATAACCCAATTTTGACACAGAATTATCTGAACCGTCTACAATCTGATGATAAATTCATTGAAGATGTACTCAAAGCTGCAACACAATATCCTGAGGTAGTAAAAGCTAAAGCACTTGATTTGTTTGCCCGCAAAGAGAACTTTATAAAAGCCAGAAAATATGTAAAGGTTTTTGATACGAAAAGCTTTTTTACCATGCTTGAGAGAGTGACTGAAGAAAACAGACTTGAATTTACACCTGAGATACTTTCAGAGTTTGTAGAGGCACTTGATATGGGTTGTCAAGACTATATTAAAATCGCTTCAGTGACTAAAAAATATTTTAATCCAGATGAGAACTTGACAATTTTCAGAGGGTATCAACTTGAAAACCCTAAGGCACAAAATGCTTACCTTTATCTTCTGTTCGAATATGAATTATTGGAGCAAGTCGCAACCTACTTGAATGAACAAGAAGACCACGAATTTATGAAGTTCAGAGCACTCTGGGAACTCAAACAAGAGCACACCAAATATACATTAGAAGATATTATCGATATACAAACCGTTTGTAATGAAACTAGACTTTACTAAACCCCTTTACGTCTTAGCCCCTCTAGCGGGCTTTACGGATCTCCCTTTTCGTTCCGTTGTCAAGAAATTCGGTGTCGACCTGACCATTTCAGAGATGATAAGCTCTAATGCCTTGGTCCATAACTCAAAGAAAACATTTCGTATGTTGGAGAAGAGTCCGATAGAAGACCCCTATGCTATCCAAATAGCGGGTTCTGATCTGGATGTCATTAAGCGCGCGGTGGAAATTATCAATGCCATAGATGGTATTACGACGATCGATCTCAATTGTGGCTGTCCCGCACCCAAAGTAGTGAATAATCTTCAGGGATCATCCCTGCTTACAGATCTGCCCCAAATGGGTAAAGTGATAGAAACGATCAAAAAATACTCCAACAAAGAGTATACTTCAGTCAAGTTCCGTTTGGGATTTAATGAAAAAAACCATAAAGAGATAGCACATATATGCCAGGAATCCGGTGCAGACTACATCGCTGTACATGGAAGAACCAGGGCAGGCAGATACAAAGCAGCAGTAGATTATGATGCGATAGGGGAGGTAAAAGAAACCGTCTCGATACCAGTCATTGCCAACGGTGATATAGATTCTCCTGCCAAAGCGAAATGGGTACTGGAACATACAGGTGCAGACGGCATCATGATAGGACGTGCAGCGGTAGGCAAGCCATGGATATTCAAACAGATCAAAGAGGGCATGGAAGAGCCCACTTCCGAACTCATCAAAGAGGTCGTTTTAGAACATTTTGACCAAATGATCAAACATTATGATAAGTATGGAGCGATCATTTTTAGAAAAAACCTTCATTCCTACTCAAAAGCGGGTTATCAAGGTGCTTCTGCATTTAGAAATGATGTGAATCGTATAGAAGATCCAGAAGAGATGAGAGCAGTGATAGAAGCATTTTTTTCTCAGCCTTTTTTGCATGAAGTTTGATAGAGACTCAAACATCTGTCTATGTCGTTACTATACTATACGCTAAGTATAGCGAGATTAGTGTAAACATGATGAAAAATGTTATACTTCCAACTTAATTTTTGGAGCAGAGGAAATGATGATAGAACTTATATTCGTCGGTATTTTTATCGGTACGATGTCAGGCTTTTTTGGTATAGGTGGAGGAATGATCCTTGTACCTATACTTTTAGTGCTTGGTTTTGATACTAAAGATGCCATCGGTATCTCCATCATTCAAATGGTCTTTAGCTCTATTTACGGCTCATTTCTTAACTTCAGAAAAGGTTCTTTGATCATCGGTGAGGGGATCTTTGTCGGATTTGGAGGCTTTATAGGTGGATACATCGGCGGGTATGTCACACACTATATCTCAGATATCATCCTGCAGTTTCTCTTTCTTGGGCTGTTAATATTTGCTCTGTTCCGACTTTTTTTCTCACAGCATCATGAGGATGATGGAAAGAGTAAAACATTGAATAAAGCCTTGCTTTTTAGTATTGGTCTTGGCATTGGGATATTTTCCATTACACTGGGTATCGGGGGGTCTATTATACTCACACCTCTTCTAGTAGGAGTATTGCATTACCCTATAAAAAAAGCGGTCAGTGCAGGGTTGTTCTTTGTAGTCTTCTCTTCGGTAGCCGGGATGATAAGCCGATTGAGCAGCGGGACGATAGACTTTAACAATGGTTTGATGGTCGCTGTAGCTTCACTGATCGGTGTAGCTATGGGTATCTGGCTTAAAGATCATGTGACTTCGAAACATCATAAGATGGCACTTTTAGCACTTTATATGTTCGCATTGATCATTTTGATAAAAAAAATGTGGTTCTGAGTCGTATCTTTTATATAATTGATGACATAAAGGGTCCATTTAATCGCTATTTATCATTAAAAATCCTCCTCCTAATATCTACTTTAAAGACGCTTTAAATCGCACGTTAAATCATCAATATAATTCATGATTATCCTCAAATATTTTCAATAATATTAATTATAATAAAATCACTCAATTTATCATAAATACTGCAATTATTAAGTATTTGAAAAGATAGGTAGCTATATACTTCGCGCTCATATACCTTCATTGAAAAAGCTAAACCTATTGTGAGATAGGGGCAGAAAGCCATGGGTCTTATTTTTGAGATCGCCAGGTTACCATAGATTCTTACTATTCTTTTTCATTCAGTTATATTGTTTTCAACCTCTGTGCCGATAAAGGTCAGCATTATATTTTTACAAGGAGTTATCTTATGAGCATGAAACCAATAGATCTAGAACACGAAGTTAAAAGTGTTGATATTGTTGTTTCAAAAGGAGATGCAGAAGGTAATATCACCTATGCAAATCCGATATTTTTTAAATTAGCAGGCTATACACAAGCAGAACTTTTAGACAAACCGCATTCAATTGTACGTCACCCGGATATGCCAAAAATTATTTTCAAATATTTATGGGATAGTCTCAAAGCAGGGAATGATGTCAAAGCATTTGTGAAAAATCTCTCTAAAGATGGAGGGTTTTATTGGGTATTCGCACATATAAAAGTTGCTACAAACCCAGATAAATCATTCAGAAATTATGTTTCAACCAGAAGAGGGATGTCCGCATCTGCAAGATCTGTGATCGAACCTTTATATAAAGAGTTGCTTGCTGCAGAAGAGAACGGTGGCATGGATGCATCTTTGGCACTCTTAGAAGCATTTTTAAAAGATCATGACGGAAGCTTAGCTACATTCAACGAAACCATGCAAAAAATTCAAAACAGTTAATAGAAGGATAGACAATGATCGAATTTGACCAATCAATGAAAAAATTACGTTCTGTAAACGGATATTTAGGATCTGCAGTATTGAACTTTTCTGGTGAAACACTTTATATGGATGAAGAGAACACAAGTGTAGATATCGCATATTCAGCAAGTATCTTTAATGATGCATTTAGAATGATCTCTGAATCTTCTTTGGACGTGGGGTTTGCTGATGCCTCTTTGGTAGAGTCTAGAACGGAAGATGGACATGTTTTCCTTATCAATAGTTCTGGAGATGCAGGCGGAGACAATTTTTCCAAACTTACAACGTTTGCCATTTTTAGGGATGACGGGAATGTAGCCCTTGGAAAAATGATTATGGAGAAGACTGTACAAAGCATGTCTAAAGCCATGAATGAGCTGTAAGCTCATTTATGGTCTACCGCATCCTAATATGAAATCAAGTCTAAAAAGGTTTAGGTTTGGTTTTGTATTAAAATAGAGCATAGGAGTGGAGCATCAAAACATTATATCTTATACGGCATGCAAAATCAGACTGGAGTGATGGGTCGCTTAGTGACTTTGAGAGAGGATTGAAAAAAAAAGGTCATAAAGACCTTGATACGATCAGTTCATATATGTCTCTTCAGAGGTTGAAACCGGATCTTATTTTATCTAGTTTAGCACTCAGAGCACAGACTACGGCGGATCAACTAGGTAAAAAGATCGGTTATGAAGGTAGGATCCATTATATGGAGGAACTTTATAATTCGCGTCCTGAAACGCTAATGAATATATTGACCCTTCAAGATGACAGCTATGAAACGATATTTTTAGTGGGACATAACCCGGAGTTGACTGAATTCGCAAATTTTTTGATAGAGACAAATTTCTCTAAACTCCCTACGTTGGGGGTATTGGCAATCAATCTAAATATAGACTCGTGGAATGATATCAGTGAAAAGTGCGGTGAAATAGATTTTTTCATACAACCTAAACAGTTTAAGTACTATATGCCAAAACAGATACGCACAACACTGCCTCAAGAGAAATGAATATAGAGAATAAGGAAGAGAATGCAAGGTGATTTAAAGTCGAATTTTAAAACGATGGCTAACACTTTAAATAAATATGTTGAGTCAAAAGATTTAAACTATATAGAACAAATAGAAAAGCAATTTGAGTCACTTTTCAATGCCGAGGTTGTAAAGCTTTGGGCATATGATGATAAGAATGAAATGCTGCACTTAATTGAAAGTGGCGATCAAGAAGCTGTTTCTTTAGTACCAAGTCTAACAAAACAAGCCATCACTGGTAAGTCTTCTGTGATTTCGAATCATAGTACCAGTGATAAGTATTATACTCCTGAAATAGATAATCCCCTAGAGTTAAAAGTAAAAGCTTTAATGATCTTCCCTATTATAAAGGGTAAGCGGGTCATAGGGGTATTACGTATATGGAGAGGCTTAAAGCAAAAAAAGATCTTTACCAGAAAAGATGAATCTATACTGAAATCATTTATGCCACTATTGACGAAATTGGTAGTGTGCGAAAAGATGGAAAAAGAAGAGATCATCGCATTTACAGATGACACTAAAGAGAATAAAGTTGTTTCTGATACTAAGCCTGTCGTAGCTCCAGAGACGAAAGATATACCAAGTAAAGTGAGCGATGAATTTACAGCACTGGAAAAGAAATTTGATGAGACTTTGGAAGAACTGGAGTTCTATAGAAAAAACGAAGCTGTATACAAAACCAAAATAGACAAATCTCAAAGTGAGCTAAAGAAATCAGAAGAAAAATGTAAGCAAATAGAAACATCTGCATTAGAACTTTCTTCTGAGATACAAGCCTATCAATCACAGATAAAAGAGTTAACCACACAACTCGAGATACTCAAAGAAGATCATGAACATTTAAAGCATGAGCTTAAGGAAGCTAATAAGAGTAATAATGTTCAAAACATCAAAGAAGAAAAATTAAAGAGGTCTTTGATAGAGAATAAGAGATTAGGAAAGCTCGATCAAAATATCGAATTTATACTTGAGGAAGTGCACCATCTTTTCGAAAAAAATGAGTATGCATATATGTTGTTTGAGCTATTGGTTTTTTCAATTGCCTCCCGAAAAGGTATGGAAGACTTGGAGGAAACATTAAGAAAAACAAAGTTGGTACCCGACATGCTAGAAGGGTATTATTTTAATGGAAACCTTAAGGTCCATAATGAAAAATGTATGATTCAAGATTTTGTGAAGAGCATAGAAAAGTATAAACATAACATTTTCCCGGAGATGATGGATTTTAATATTGTCGTAGAGAATGAGATTCCTGCATCTTTAGTATTTGATGCACCTAAAATACAGAGTATATTTCTACACCTTCTAATGGATCTTTATCAGTTTGCTGAACATAGCAAACCGGTAAATATACATTTTGCCTATAAAAATAAATTTCTAACTATTGAGATTGGCAGTACTGTGTACCAAAAAAACAGTTTGTTCAAATCCGTGTTAAAACAAATGAAGTTAACCGGAAATGAAAAAGGGAGACATGGCTTGCAATTAAGTATAAAGTTAATCAAAAGACTGAAAGGTGAAATAGAATCTGTGTATGAAGATGAATATTATAAATTTGTCTTTTCTGTTCCTGCTCAAGTGATAAAGATCTGATATTATCCATAGACTTTATGGGTATCAATGATACTTTGTTGTAAAATAACTTTTTTAATAGCCATCTATTAGGTGAAGTCAAACAGGGATAATTATGAAGAAAGATATGATACACGTTTACGGTGCAAAAGAAAATAATTTAAAAAATATAAATCTGAGCATCCCTAAAAACCAACTGGTAGTCGTTACCGGAATTTCGGGAAGTGGTAAGTCTACTTTGGCCTTTTCCACTTTGTATGCGGAAGGTCAAAGACGTTATATAGAGTCACTCTCTTCGTATGCACGGCAGTTTTTGGGGCGTGTAGGAAAACCTGATGTCGATAAAATAGAGGGGTTGACCCCTGCTATTGCGATAGACCAGAAGACCACCTCTAAAAACCCGCGTTCCACTGTGGGAACGATCACTGAGATCTATGATTACTTGAGATTGTTGTTTTCACGTGTCGGTGAACAGCATTGTCATGAGTGCGGAAAGCCTATCTCTTCGATGTCCGCTTCTGATATTATAGAAGAGGTGCTAAAACTGCCTGATGGGGCAAAACTCATGATCATGGCCCCGCTGGTCAAAGAGAAAAAAGGTACCTTTGCAGACATGCTGGAGTCTCTTCGCCACAAAGGATATGTCCGTGCGATGATCGATGGGGTGATGGTGCGTCTTGATGATGAGATAGAACTTTCCAAAACAAAAAAACACACCATCAAAGTGGTGATAGACAGAGTCGTTGTCAAAGAAGAGAGCCGTGACCGTATAGGACAGGATGTGGAAAAAGCACTCAAAGAGAGTTACGGCGAGATGGAGATCGAAGTACTCAATTATGAAGAGTTGGAACTTGATAGACAGCATATCCATTACTCTGAACACTTGGCCTGCTTTGACTGTAAACTGAGCTTCGAACCTTTGGAACCGGTAAGCTTCTCTTTCAACTCACCTAAGGGTGCCTGTCCGACCTGTGATGGCCTTGGGATCCGTTATGCGATAGATCTGAAGAAGGTCATAGACCAGGAACTCAGTATAGACAAGGGTGCTGTCAAGATCATGTACGGGTTTAATAAGAGTTATTACACCAAATTCCTCAATGCTTTCTGTGAACAAAATGAGATAGACATCCAACTCCCTTATGGTGAACTTGAAGCACACCAGCAAAAGGCCATCCTTTACGGAAATGGGAGTACGGTAGATTTCGTATGGAAACGGCATAAGCTCAAACGTGAATGGCCCGGAGTCGTGAAGTTCGCACATGACATGTTCAAAGAGGAGAAAGACCTTTCTGAATATATGACTGAAAAGGTGTGTGACAAGTGTCATGGGCATAGACTCAGACCCCGTTCTTTAGCGGTGAAGATAGAGGGGAAAAATATCGCAGATATCATTGATATGCCTATCGAAAAATCGTATGCCTATTTCGCAGATGAAAAGAGTTTTTCCCACTTGAATGAGCAGCAGAAGATGATAGCAGAATCCATACTTAAAGAGTTGTATGAAAGACTCTATTTCCTACATGATGTGGGGCTGGGCTACATTACTTTGAGCCGTGATGCAAGAAGTATCTCAGGGGGAGAAGCACAGCGTATACGTATCGCTTCCCAGATAGGTTCCGGACTGACGGGAGTGATGTATGTACTGGATGAGCCGAGCATTGGACTGCATGAACGTGATACGATGAAGCTCATACGTACACTTAACTCTTTGCGTGACAAAGGGAATTCCGTGATCGTAGTGGAACATGATAAAGAGACCATACTTGCAGCCGATTACATTATAGATATCGGTCCTGGAGCAGGTGAGTTTGGTGGAGAAGTAGTATTTGCCGGTGATGCAAAGAAATTGGCTAAAGCCAAGACCCTGACAGCAGACTATATGTATGGCAAGAAAGTTATCTCTTACACGCATGACAAGCCCCAAAATGAGTGGATAGAGATCAAAAATGTGACGATCAACAATATCGAAAAACTTGATGCGAAGATCCCTTTGGAGAATTTTGTGTGTGTTACAGGTGTCAGTGGAAGCGGTAAAAGTTCATTGATCCTTCAAACGCTGCTTCCTGTGGCAAGAGAGATACTGAACCATGCAAAAAAGGTGAATAAAGTCGATGGTGTAGAGATCACAGGACTGGACAAACTTGATAAGGTCATCTATCTGGACCAAAGCCCGATAGGGAGAACACCGCGTTCCAACCCTGCAACCTATACCGGTATTATGGATGAGATACGTAAACTCTTTGCGCAAACCAAAGAGGCAGAACTTCGCGGCTACAAGATAGGCCGCTTTTCATTTAACGTGAAAGGTGGACGCTGTGAGAAGTGCCAGGGAGATGGACAGATCAAGATCGAGATGCACTTCTTGCCGGATGTCTTGGTAAAGTGTGATGCCTGTGACGGTACACGCTACAATGCACAGACTCGAGAAGTGTTGTATAAAGGAAAGTCTATCTCCGATGTACTTGGTATGAGTGTAGGTGAAGCACTGGAATTCTTCAAAGCGATCCCGGCTATTGCGGTCAAGCTGAAGACATTGACAGATGTTGGACTGGATTATATCACCCTGGGACAAAATGCTACCACACTTTCAGGGGGAGAGGCGCAGCGTATCAAGCTGAGTAAAGAGCTAAGCCGTAAAGATACAGGCCAAACCCTTTATGTGTTGGATGAACCGACTACGGGACTTCACTTTGCTGATGTGGACAGACTTACAGGTGTATTACACCATTTGGTCGAATTGGGTAATTCAGTGGTCGTCATCGAACATAATCTGGATATGATCAAAAATGCAGATTACATTATAGATATGGGACCTGAAGGTGGAAATAAAGGCGGACTTGTCATTGCTACAGGTTCACCGGAAGAGATAGCAAAAGAGTATAAAAAAACAGGGTCTTATACCGGTGAGTATTTGGCCAAAGAATTGGAAGGAAAAACAGTATGAAAACGATCACGATCATAGACACATTCGGATTTTTCTTTCGTTCCTATTTTGCACTTCCTCCTCTACGTAATTCGGAAGGTTTCCCGACAGGGTTGTTAACCGGATTTGCCAATCTTGTGGACTCTTTACACCGTGACCACAGTACCGATTACCTGGTTTTTGCTCTGGATGCAAAAGGCAGAACTTTCCGTAATGATCTCTATCCGGAGTACAAGGCCCATCGTGAAGCAGCACCGGATGATCTGATCAAACAGCTTCCTGTAGCTATAGAGTGGATAGAACAAATGGGGTTTGCCAATCTGTCAAGAGAAGGGTTTGAAGCAGATGATGTGATCACGACAGTCACCAAATTTGCCAGAGAAAAAGGTTTAAAAGTACGTATTGTCTCGCATGATAAAGATCTCTACCAAATGATCGATGATGGCGTTGTGGTCATGTATGACTCTGTAAAAAAGCAAGAAGTAGATGAACAGGCATGTGTGGATAAATTTGGTGTACATCCTAAAGACTTCATCAATTTTCAAGCCATACTCGGAGACAGTTCAGACAATATCCCCGGTGTAAAAGGGATAGGAAAAGTCGGTGCAGCAAAATTGATCAACCAGTATCACACACTTGAAGCGATATATGAAGATATCGAAAACTGTGGTACACCGCGTATACAGAACCTACTTTTAGAGAGTAAAGAGAATGCTTTCTTGTCCCGTGAACTGGTGACTATGAGATCAGATGTCTTCAAAGATTTAGATGTGGAAAGTTTTGTCTTTGAAGACAAGAACTACCTCTCGTGCCTACTTGAAGAGTTTGAGAAATATGAGATGAAGCAAGCCATTAAAAAAGCAAAAGTAGGGCTTGACGAGACAGATTGTCCGGTAGTGGAAAAACCAAAGAGCGCAGCACTCAGTTTTGAAGCGATCACGTTAGACAGTAAAGAGAAGTTAAACAGTGTGATAGAGAGTATAGAGAAAGATGCGATCGTCGCTTTTGATACAGAAACCACTGGACTGGATACCAAAACAGCAAACCTGGTAGGGTTCAGCTTCTGTTTCGATGCACAAAGATCCTACTATGTACCTGTGGGGCATAATTACCTGGGTGTAGAAGCACAGGTAAGCCTGGATGATGCGATCAGTGCACTCAAAAAGCTCATGACATTCCAGGTCGTGGGACAAAATCTCAAATTTGACTTTTCATTACTCTATAACCAGTTTAACATGGAACCGATCATACCTTATGCCGATACGATGATCATGGCGTGGCTTTCAAACCCGGGAAGTAAAGTGGGGCTTGACACACTGGCCAAGACCTTTTTCAAATATGAGATGAAACCTTTTAAAGAGATGGTAAAGAAAGGAGAGGATTTTTCAGCAGTAGCCATAGAGGATGCCACTTTTTATGCAGCTGAAGATGCCTGGATGACCTATTTGCTCTATGGTGTGATTAAAAAGAAAATGGAACTCTCTTCTTTGACACATCTTCTGAAGGAAGCTAAAAATGTAGAGTACCCGTTTATCAATGTACTGATACGTATGGAAAACCTGGGTATTAAGATCGATCCTTCCAAACTGGAAGCACTACAAAAAACGCTTAGTGAAGATCTGGCTACTTTGACTTCGGAGATCTATGAACTCAGCGGTTCTGAGTTTAACATCAAATCTACACAACAGTTAGGTGTCGTACTCTTTCAGCAGTTGGGACTCAAAGGCGGTAAGAAAACCAAAACAGGATACAGTACCAATGAAGCAGTCTTAAGTGCATTGGTAGGTGAGCATCCTATTATTGAGAAGATCCTTGAGTACCGTGAATACCAGAAGATACTCTCTACCTATGTAGAGCCTTTGTTGAAATTGGCAAAGGCAGATGAAGCATCCCGTATCTATACTTCTTTCGTGCAAACGGGTACAGCGACGGGACGTTTGAGTTCACGTGATCCTAACCTGCAGAACATCCCTGTGCGTTCAGCACTCGGGCGTTCGGTAAGAGAAGCTTTTGTGGCTAAAGAGGGGTATAAACTGGTCAGTATCGACTACTCCCAGATAGAACTTCGACTGCTTGCACACTTTTCCAAAGATGCCGCTTTAATGGATGCCTTCAATCAGGGAGCGGATATTCACCTGGCGACCGCTATCAAACTCTTTGGAGAAGAGGAAGCCAAAGAAAAACGTAACTTGGCAAAATCGGTGAACTTTGGGCTTCTTTACGGTATGGGACCGAAAAAACTCTCTGAAGATGTGGGCATAGCACAAGCAGAAGCCAAGGAGATCATCAAGAACTATTTTGCATCATTCCCCACAGTGAAAAGCTTTCTTGAAGGGATCCAGGAACGTGTCAAGTTAGACGGTTATGTGGAAACCATACTGAAAAGAAGACGTATCTTTGACTATGAAAATGCCAACGGTATGCAAAAAGCAGCCTACATGCGTGAATCGGTCAACACCGTTTTCCAAGGAAGTGCCGCTGACCTTATCAAACTCTCTATGAATCAAATAGATACGATTATACGAGAAGAGAATCTGGATGCCTTTATGCTTTTACAGATACACGATGAACTCATTTTTGAAGTCAAAGAAGAGAAAGTAGAGGAAATCTCCAAACGTTTTGTGCATACGATGGAGAATATCTTGGAGTTGGATGTGCCATTGGAGTGTTCAGTTAGTGTAGGCGACAGCTGGGGAGAGTTAAAGTAACATGATGCAATCCTATTTTGATGAGAATTTTGTACAGTTGCCCCGAGGCTCTTTTCTTATGGGTTCTGATGACGTACTTGCCAAAGAGAGAGAAAAACCTGTACATGAAGTACATATCAACTATGATATTGCGATGGCTAAGCGACAGGTGACCGTGGAAGAGTATATGCTCTTTGCACAGGCTACAGGCGCAGAAGTACCTGAAGAGAGGCATGAACATCTTGGTTTGGATGTACCTGTAAGACGTGTGCGTTATCATGATGCCAAGGCGTATTGTGCATGGAAAACACAAAGAGATGGTGTGACCTACCGTCTTCCTACCGAAGCAGAATGGGAATATGCTTGCCGGGCAGGAAGTACCGGAAATTATTGTTTTGGCGATGATGAGAAGGAATTTGGTGACTATGCCTGGTATGCGGAGAACGCTGAAGGTGTGACCCATGATGTAGGTACAAAAAAACCCAATGCATGGGGATTGTACGATATGCACGGAAATGTATGGGAATGGTGTGCAGACTGGTACAGTGAAAATTATGAAAACACACCTACAGACGGTTCAGCCTATAAAATACCCAATGAGAAGGGCAGGGTTCTGCGTGGCGGTTCCTGGAACGGAAGTGCTGAGAACAGCCGCTGTTCTTCACGCATCAATTTGGGTTCTGGCGGGCGAAACTATTTTATAGGATTTCGTGTAGTGATAGAATTACAGAGTGAGGGTTCTTAGGTAACAGTTCCCTTCTATTGTCCCTACAATAGGCGTGAAATTTTGAGGATTAACGTTTGGTTAGTAAACATCCGTTATAATCTTCTACTCAATCGTATAAGGGGATATTAAGAGATGAAGTATATTTTTTCCATGAAAATGGCTGTGTTTATGTTGTTTGCTTTTGGTGCACTGATCGGTACGGCAACATTTATTGAAAATGATTACGGTACGCAAACTGCAAGAGCACTTATTTACAAGACACAATGGTTTGAAGTGTTTCTGGGCTATTTCATCGCTCTCCTGACCTACAATATGATCAAATATAAAAGCTACAAAACCAAACCTGCTGTTTTTCTTTTCCACTTCTCTTTCCTTGTTATTGCACTAGGTGCAGTTGTCACACGTTACATCGGCTATGAAGGTATCATGCATATACGAGAAGGTGAATCAAGCCATACCATGGTTTCAGATGCTAAGGTACTACAAATCCATGCTACAGAGGGTCAGAAGAGTGCTACGCTTGAAAAAGAGCTTTACTTCTCAACGATGACGGGCAATATGTTAACCGAGAGTCTTATAGTTGGAGATAAAAAAGTCAAAGTAGAATTGCTAAAGTATATGCCAACAGCCCAAGAAAAAGCGATACCGTCTGAAAACGGAAAAAAACTCTTAGAATTGAAGATCTCCACAGGCAAAAAAGGTGAGATCTACTATATAGCCAAAGGTGAAAGAAAAGACTTTGGCGGTTTTTATCTGGGATATGATATCGAACCTACGACCGATAAACCGACTTTCCTTATTAAGGAAGATGGTACAGGGTATAAAGTAGAATTCCCTTTTGTACTGCAAACACTCAATATGAACGATAGAAGCTCAGGTGAATTAAAAGCAGGAGAAAATGAGTTCAAGAACAGAATGTTGTATAGATTTGGATCCAATGCGATCGTTTTGAAAGATGTACATGAAAAAGCGATTGTGAAGTTGGAGTCTCACGATCTTAAAACCCAGAAAGGTCAAGCAGAGTATATACAATGGAAAGTCAGTGTAGGGGACGAAAGCAAGATCATTACCACACGCCCATATCAGGGTCAAATGGGGAAAATAAAGCAGATGGATCTCAATGGTGTGCACATCGATATGCGTGTCGGGGCAAAACTGATCGACCTGCCGTTTTCCATCAAACTTGAAAACTTTGAACTGGAACGTTATCCGGGTTCTATGACACCTGCATCATACTCCAGTGACGTCGTACTGATAGACAAAGAACAGAATATCAATATGCCGTATAAGATCTATATGAACCACGTGCTTGATCATAGAAACTACCGTTTCTTCCAGTCTTCCTATGACCAGGATGAAAAAGGTACCGTACTTTCTGTGAACCATGATCCGGGAACTCTGCCTACCTACATCGGATATATCTTGCTGACGATCGGAATGATATGGTCACTCTTTGCACCTAGCGGAAGATTTCAAAAACTTCTTAAGGGAGCAAGAAAACTACAGACATCTGCTGCAGCAGTGGCTTTTGTGGCACTGTTGGCACTCAATCCGCAACATCTGAATGCTGCAGCACCGACCATCGATGATGAAATGCTAAAAACGATGCGATCCTATGATGCTGATCATGCAAAGAACTTTGGAAAAATTGCAGTGCAGGACCATCAGGGACGTATGAAACCTATGGATACGGTTGCCCATGATGTGATCGCTAAGATCACAGGAAGATCACTTCTTTTTGATCTGGAACCTACACAAATGCTGCTGGGAATGATCATGCAGCCGGATCTGTACCAAAATGTGCCGATGATCAAAGTCGGGCATAAAAAGATTGCTGTAACACTGGGATTACCGGAAAATACAAAATATGCAAGATTTACAGATTTCTTTTCAGAGGGAGATAACAGTTATAAGATCTTCTCAGCAGTGACAGAGGCCAGTCAAAAGAAGCCACTGGAAAAATCGCAGTATGATAAAGAACTCATCAAAATAGATGAAAGGGTCAATGTTGCATTTATGGCATATCAGGGGTCTCTTTTACGTATCTTCCCAAAACCAAATGATGCCAATAACAAATGGATGGCACCTCTGGATGCGATCAAAGCATTTTCTAAAGAGCAGGCTGATGCTGTCAGAATGAGTATTGCCGCCTATTTCCAAATGGTAGCACAGGGACTTAAAACCGGTGATTGGTCAAGGGCAGATCTTGCACTGACAGGGATACGTCAGTATCAGGAAAAATACGGATCTGCAGTGATACCGAGTAAAACACATATAGATATGGAGATCAAATACAATAAATTCGGACTCTTTGGCAAGCTTGTGCCACTCTATCTTTTATTGGGTATCGTACTTCTGATCTTTGCATTTATCAATGTACTTAAACCTGCATTCTCTATGAAATGGATCATGCGTATAGCATTGGCCGTTCTTATCGTCGGATTCGCTCTGCATATTGTGGGATTGGGTATTCGTTGGTACATTTCAGGACATGCACCTTGGTCAAATGCTTATGAATCCATCGTATTTATTGCGGCTTCTACTGTGTTAGCAGGTATTATCCTGGCTAGGCGTTCACCGTTTGCTTTAGCCGGTACGGCTATCTTGGCGGGTGTGACCATGGGGGTAGCCCATATGAACTTCATCAACCCTGAGATCACCAATCTCGTTCCCGTTCTTAAGTCATACTGGCTCATGATTCATGTGGCAACCATTATCTCTGGTGACGGTTTCTTCGGATTGGGTTCTATCTTATCCCTTTTGGTACTGATACTCTATATCATGAGAGGTAAAAATGGCAATGAAAATATCGACCGTTCCATTAAAGAGTTGACAAATCTTTCTGAAATGGGACTGATCATAGGTCTCTTCTTACTGACTGTAGGTAACTTCCTTGGTGGTGTCTGGGCCAATGAAAGCTGGGGACGCTACTGGGGTTGGGATCCTAAAGAGACCTGGGCAGCAGTGACGATACTTATTTATGCAACTGTACTTCACCTGAGATTCATCCCTGCATTGAAGTCAAACTTCATCTATAATGTAACTGCCACATGGGCATACTCTACAGTACTGATGACCTACTTTGGTGTAAACTATTATCTCTCAGGTTTACACTCTTATGCAGCCGGTGATCCGGTGCCGATTCCTATGTGGGTTTATTATGCCGTTGCAGGATTGTTTGTATTGACAGTTCTGGCTGCCAGAAATAGAAAGTTAAGCTAAGACTTAAGCATAGAGTGTCATTACGATACGGCGGCTCCCGCCGTGATCTCTGTGTTCTCCAAGATAGATCCCCTGCCACGTACCAAGATTCATCCTGCCATTTGTGATAGGGATGGTCAATGCACTTCCAAGCATGGAAGCTTTGATGTGTGCAGGCATATCATCTGCCCCTTCATACGTATGGATATAGTAGGGCTTGTCATCAGCAAGTTCGGTATAAAAGTTCTCCATATCCTTACGCACAGTAGGGTCAGCATTCTCATTGATACTCAGTGAAGCGCTGGTGTGTTGGATAAAAAGGTGTAACAGTCCAGTCTCAATAGTGGGCATCGAAAGCAATGCTTTTTCTATCTCATAGGTAATGAGGTGAAACCCTTTGGACTTTGGTGATAGTGTGATCGTCTCTTGATATATAGCCATAATGAAGTATACACTATTTCACTCTTTTTTTATACTTATCCTATACAATGAACCTATTGACTGATACTTTTCAGAGAATTTACTTCTTTTTTGTATTATAATTTATAATCTTATTATATTAAAAAGGACAAGTATGTTAGAGGAATTTAAAAAGTTTCTGATCAAGGGAAATATGGTAGATATGGCTGTGGGTTTTATCTTTGGTGGGGCTTTTGCTACCGTAGTGAAGTCTATGGTGGCTAATGTAGTGATGCCTCCGGTAGGTATGCTTTTGGGTCAGGTGGATTTTTCCCAGCTCTTTATCGCACTCGACGGGAACACTTATGAAAATATGGCTGCATTGGATAAAGCAGGGGCTCCAGCGATCAAATACGGTATGTTCATCAATGATGTGATCTCGTTTGTGATCCTGGGGCTTGTTGTCTTTATGTTCATCAAAGCATATAACAGACTCAGAGAGCCTGAGGCAGCCAAAGCACCCACAACAAAAGTATGCAGTGAATGTGCTGAGAGTATCCCTGTTGCGGCGAAAAAATGCGGGCACTGTGGCAATACAGACGTTTAAACTTATATGCTCAACTCTCTTTTAAAAACTNAGTATGCAGTGAATGTGCTGAGAGTATCCCTGTTGCGGCGAAAAAATGCGGGCACTGTGGCAATACAGACGTTTAAACTTATATGCTCAACTCTCTTTTAAAAACTTTATAAAGTTATATATTTTATAAGGTTTTTAAAATACGACATTTCTGATATACTCTTAATGAAAAAATGTCCTTACCCCCCCCCTTAATGCTAATTAACACACAATAGGAATTTATATGAAAAGAAGAAAATGTCCTTGCTGTCAAGAAGAGATTTCTATAAGATATTTTATTAAACGAGTATTATTCCCAAAAAAAAGTATCTCATTTATCGAAAATGAAAAAGGCTTTACTTGTAGAGAATGCAATCAGCCCATAATGAGTGCCGAAAAAAGATTTAAACTTGATACATTTACTATGTCTATATCAATGATACCAATAGCAATTTTTGGACTCAATGATAATATATCTTTTTCACAAGAGTATATTATTAAATTTATATCTGTTTTTGTATTGTCATTTACATTTTTTTTAATGGGAATATTTAGACAATATTACAAGGTTGATTTTATTTGCAATGATAAAAGTTCTGATGAATACAACCAACAATCAATATTTGGTTAAGAGCAAAAATAGGAATGGAAACTTTATGATTTTTGACGGGTAAGTAAACCTCATAAAGTTATATATTTTATAAGGTTCTTATCGTCAGTCATATTTTGATATAGTTCAAAATATTCTAGAAAGGTTCAGATTGAATAAAAAGAATAAAACAATAGATGATAGATCACTACCATGGAAAGTATTTGGGCTTGTACTTTTTGCCTTTTCATATCCATTCTCCTATGGAACTCCTTTACTAAATACTTTTATACCATTTGTTTTAGGTGTTGCATTGATTTACTTTAGTGCTAAAAAAATAACACTTTTTAATCTCAGTCAAAAATGGAAAAATACCGACGGAAAACTTCTATATAAAAAAGTAGCGATAGATAATCCTTATGCTAGAGAAATGGTCTGGTCCTATTTCCCTTATATTAAATATAGCTTTAATGTAAAAGGAAGAACCTATACCTCAGATAATGTAGCCTATTATCGTGAACTTAAAAGCAAACCTGAACAAATTGAAAATTTTATATCTCAACTCACTGAGCCTAATTTATTAGTCTATTATAATCCTCAAAACCCTAATGAAAGTGTTTTGGTCCCAGACATGCCGTTGCATAGAAAAATATTCTGGTATTTTTTCTTATTAATAGGAATTATCGCTCTTGCAATATCTCTTTAGACTCAGTGTACACTAATCCAATAAATAAAAAAAACTAAAACGCCGATATATATTGATAAATAAAAGATATACGGCATCCCGTACCATATTGATTTACCTTGCTTGATTACACTCTCTGCAGGATTGTCAGGGTTAACATACACTTTTATATTATTATCTTTCGTAGACCTAAACATAATCTTTTTCGCTTCATCTAAAGCATATAGATAGTTGCAGTCTACATCACTTTTAAAGGATAATGCATATTGATTTGATTTATATTCATTATCGTTATATTTATATTTATAAGTGATATCTACCTTATATCCATGTGTTCTTGTGCGGTACTTATCCATTCCAGAATTAATACTCATACAATTCAGATGGAATACTCTTTTGTTAATTACTTTTGCATTGATAGGTATCCAATCATAAGTGGATTCAAATTTTTTGTTCTGTTGATAATACACATAACCTATATAAAAACAAATGCCTATCAAAAATAATAAAAAAAGTATACTCATATTTGAATATTCTCTCAGTAAAATCAATCCCAAAGGTGGTACAAGTATCATAAGGGTCAAAAAGAACATATTTTTGGAAAAATATATTTCTCTATCTATATTTTTATTATTCATTACTAACTCTCCCCTCCAAGTAGTAAAAAAGTGTAACAGAATAATACTTTGCTTTTTAGTAGCCCCTGTTAAGTTCAAATTGTTTTATTCGTAAACTTTTAACTTTTATTAGGTCTCACTCCTTCTAAAAACCAAAACCTTATAAAATGTGCTATATGGTATGTTTTATAATGAAAAGTATAAAAGAAAACATAAGTTCTAAAGAGTTTAAAAAACTGATGGGTATCTTACTTGGAGTCGCTCAACGATAGACAATTAATTGTGATGTTATACTTATCTATCGGTGACGTAAAACATTGAACGGTCTGGTTTATAGTTCTCAGGCTGATTGCTTTTTGCTCTCTTCTATCGCCAATAAAACACCATCCCAAAACTTTATTCTGGCTTTGATCGCATGGAGAGCAGCCTCTTCAGCATCTATGATCTTTTCTTCATCTCCCTCACATAATAGGTCAAGCATACGTAAAGACATCGGTCCATGATGATCTCCATCAAGCTCAATATGACGATCGAGATAATAGTGGAACACTTCTGCTTCATCTCTTGATATTTTCATTTTATCCAGCAATGCACGGAACATTTCTGGGATAATATGTTCTCTTCCCAAAGCAAAGGCCGCAGCGATAACGTGAGGTTTATCACTATGCACAAAGCTAAATGTCGTTTCCATAAATGCCTTAGCCGGAGAAGGTATTTGAACCGTGTTCAGAGCACTCTCCAAAGAGTCTGATGTCACTTTGTCTATAAATGCGTTAATAAGGCTGTTGCTTCCTTTTTTTACCTCTTCCATAGCTGTTCTATAAAGATTAAAATGACTTGTGTATGTGGGTGTGCCATCTTCCAGAGGGATCCCCTCATCTGATTCTTCTTCTAGCACAATGTCATTGATAAAACGCTGCACTTGCGCATCACCATGAGGAAGCCATGGCGTGCTTGCCGGTGCAATTTGATTTTGCAGGTATTTCACTAAGGACATAAAATCCCAAACAGAGTAGATGTGATGCTGCATAAAGATGATGAGATCATCCATGTCTTGAACAGCTGCATACACAGGGTGGGTGGCAAGCTCTTTTCTTAGGCGTTTTACATTGTCAAGGGGGAAAGTTGTCATTAGTTGTACTCTTTGTTTTTTATTAAGAAGTCTAACCAAAATAGTTAAATTATCCTAGTTTTGTCCCAAAGTAACACCATACATGAAGCATATGCTACGTTAAGACGCGAAAATTACTTAAGGATCCTTTTTATCGCTTCCGAACAGGTAGTAAGTCCGACAGCACCTGTTACTGCCACACAAGAACCTTTTTCTATGCATTTGGCCTGTTCCGGTGAAAATACGACAGTAAAATTCCGGTCAAATTTTACTTTTTTGAGTTCGTTGCGTATTTTTCTTGCAAGTGCATCACCATGGGTTTTCCAAATGGAAGTGACCTCTATTTTGTTGGTATCGTAACGTTTGGCTGAACCCAGTGCCATGATGAGCTTTTTATAACATTTTTTAGCCACTTCTATCTTGACTTTTGTAGTATCTGCAGCATCTATGACAATGTCATACGGTTCAAAATCAAACTCTTGTACCCAAGCCACGGTCATATGCTGATGTATGGTCTTGATGCCGGGGTAAAGGTCTTTGAGGCGGTCAACCTTGATCATCCCTACTGCATCTGAACCTATCTGTCTGTTCTGGTTGGTTTCATCATACACATCATAGTCCAGTATGGTAATGTCACTGACTCCTGAACGGTAGAGACAGTCAAGTGCATAAGAACCTACACCGCCAACACCCAGTATGAGGATCTTGGCCTTTTGTAACTTTTCAAAATCTTCATCTCCGAAGAGCATACGGCAACGTTGGAATCTCATAGCCATGCATCCAAAGATTTGATATCGTCATAGCTAGTCATATCCAGATGTACAGGGGTAATGGAAACATAGCCATCGTTGATCGCTTCAAAGTCTGTGATATGTCCTTGTGTTTCCATCCACCCTAGAGCCGGCAGACCTATCCAGTAGTACTCTTTACCCCGAGGATTATGGTGTACTTCGGCATGGTGTGTATAGAGACGGTTCCCCGCACGTGTGACTTTAAAGCCGTTACACTCTGAGGTTGGTACAGGAGGGATATTGATATTTAAAAATTTACGTGGAGGCAGAGGGAACTCATTGGCAAATATCTTTTCTACGAGGGTGACGATGCTTTTTTGTGCCAGTTCATATCCGAACTCCTTGATACTCTCACCTTTGTCTTTATAGACTTGAGAGATCGCAATGCCCGGGATACCTTGTAGTACGGCTTCCATTGCTGCGGATGCTGTACCGGAGTATGTGATGTCCTCACCCATATTTGCCCCGATATTGATGCCTGAGATGACTATATCGGGTCGCTTCTCTTTCATAAAAACCTTATTGAGTGCGAGAAACACACAATCTGTAGGTGTCCCGTCATCCAGTTTATAAAAATCCTTTTCCACCTCGACAAAATTGAGAGGTCTGGTCAATGTCAATGAGTGTCCGCACGCTGATTTCTCTGTGGTTGGTGCTACCACACTGACATGACCTAAAGGTTTGAGTGCCTCAACCAGTGCCATAAGTCCCTCAGACTCAAAACCATCATCATTGGTGATTAGTATTTGCTTACGACTCATCATTTAGTGCTTCGCTTGTACTGAATTTTAATTCTTGTCATTCTTTATACTTTAGATGTAGAGTTCTTTTATGAATTTTAAAAGAAGTCCATTATTTTTTCGCTATTATAACCTTTTTGGTATAATACCTCCAATTATATATAAATGAATCATTTTAAAGGATCTATCGTGCAAAAAGAGCCGATGTTACAAACAACTTACAAGAAACTATCAGAAGAACTTGAACACTTAAAGTCTGTAGAAAGAGGTGTAATAGCCAAAGTCATCGATGAGGCAAGAGAACTCGGTGACCTTAAGGAAAATGCGGAGTATCATGCTGCCAAAGACAAACAGGGATTGATGGAAGCACGTATTGCAGAACTGACGGATATAGTAGGTCGTGCACAGGTCGTAGATCCTTCGACTTTGCCGCATACAAGAGTGAGTTTCGGATCAACAGTAGAATTGACAGACCAAAATACAGGTGAAGAGGTACACTATACTATCGTAGGTGGTACAGAATCAAACCCTTCTAAAGGTTTGATCTCTATCCAGTCCCCTATGGCTCGCGCACTTATAGGTAAAGAAGAGGGAGATGAAGTCTCACTGGTACTTCCTAGCGGTAAAAAGACATATGATATCGAAGAGATCTCTTACAAAGAGATCATCCTAGACTAAGAGGGTATAAGATGGTAAAAGTAGGTGTAGTAGGGGCCAGTGGATACACAGGACTGGAACTGGTGAAGATGTTGGTGACCCATAGTGGCTTTCAGTTGACCTATCTTGCCACGACGCAGGGAGATACAATGATAGAGAAACTGCATCCTTCACTGGTAGATGTGATCAGCTTACCTGTTGAAAAAGCAGATGCCAACTCTGTGGCCGAACGCTGTGAACTTGTTTTCCTGGCTCTGCCGCATAAAGCCTCTATGGGCTTTGCTAAAGCGCTTTTGGATAAAGGGGTCAAAGTTGTCGACCTTTCTGCGGATTATCGTTTAGAGTTGGATACCTATGAAGCGCATTACTGTGCCCATGAAGATAAAGCGCATTTGGGTGATGCAACCTATGCACTGATCGAGTATTATAGAGAAGAGTTGAAGGGTACGAACCTTGCTGCAGGTCCTGGTTGTTATCCAACGGCAACACTGCTGGGTATTTTACCGTTCATACCGTATCTTGATACCTCTGCACCACTTTTTGTCGATGCAAAGTCCGGTGTGAGCGGTGCAGGTAAAACACTGAGTGAGACGGCACATTTCGTGACGATCAACGATAATATCTTTGCTTACAACCCGATCAAACACCGACATGCACCCGAAATAGCAGAGAAGATAGAAAAAATACACGGTGCTAAGATGAATGTCAATTTTGTGCCTCATCTCATTCCTGCGACACGTGGTGAACTGGTCTCTGTCTATGCGACGTTAAAAGAAGATATCGATCCGATGGAAGTGTTGAAAAAACACTATGAAAACGATCCGTTTATCCGTATCAGAGAAACACCGGTCGATATTAAAAGTACGGCAGGCACACACTTTTGTGACATCTTTGCAGCCAAAAACGGCAATGCACTTTTTGTCTCTTCTGCCATAGACAACCTCTTGCGTGGTGCAAGTTCGCAAGCACTTGTGGCTGCGAACTTGATGTGCGGATATGATGAAGGTATGGGCATCCCGACGATCGCCTACATCCCATAAAAATTATTATTTTATAATAGTTTAGATTTCTTTTCTACTTTCCAGAAAAGTAGGCAAAAGTCGTCACGGTTCTCGATGTAATCCAGCAGGAACGAGGACAATCGCTTCGCTTTCAAAGGCGTTTACCGTGACAAGAAAGAGCGATGATTGGAGAATATATGTTTGAGATCAAAGAGCAAGCACTTTTTATTGCTGACTCACACTACCCTCATCATGGAGATGCTTTTTTAGTATTACTGAAAAAGCTAGAGAGTGGAGAACTAGAGACCCCTCAGCTCTTTTTGATGGGTGACAACTTTGATCTGCTCTTTGGACATAATGATTACATTCAGACCTTTTCAAAAGAAGCCATAGATCTTCTGCAAACACTTTCACAAAAACTTGATATATACTACTTCGAAGGAAACCATGATTTTTGCCTCAAAGATGTGTTTCCGGATATTCATGTATACAGTAGAGAAGAGCAACCGGTCATGTTTGATCTGGAAGAGAAAAAAGTGGCGATCTCTCATGGTGATAAATATGCTACAGGATTGGGGTATGACCTCTACTGTAAACTTTTACGTAATAAAAAGACACTGACATTCCTTAAACCTTTTGAAAAGGCGATCATCGATCATCGTATGAAAAAGTTGTCAAAAAAGCATATCTGTTTTACCTTTTCTGGCTTCGAGAAAAGAGTGGAAGAGATACTGGAACACTACAGTGAAGCAGACCTTGTGATCGAAGGCCATTTTCATCAGTGTAAGACAGTAGGTACATACATCTCTTTGCCCTCATTGGCATGCCAGGGCATGGTCGGTGTCATAGAAGAGGGTGAAATGCACTTTAAGACACTTTAATGGTTTATATGACACTTTTTACAGTGGCCTTTCTCTCTGCCACACTACTTCCGTTAGGAAGTGAAGGGTTACTTCTTTACGATATCTCTCAAAACCACTCTCTTATACTTTTATGGTTCTTTGCAACACTGGGTAATACACTGGGATCTATGGTGAATTACTGGTTAGGGTTAAAAGGTGAAAATTATCTAGAAGAAAAAGGGCATCTTTCTGCACAAAAGATGGAAAAAGCAAGAGGTTTTTTTGACAGATATGGAGGGTGGACCCTCCTGTTGTCATGGGTTCCGATCATCGGGGATCCATTGACCTTTATTTCGGGGGTTTTACGTTATAAGTTCAAATGGTTTGCAACTATTGTAGCAGTAGCTAAAGGGACACGTTATGCTATCGTCATCTTTTTAGCAAGCAGTTTGTCTGTATAGAATGAACCAAATGGTATAAGCGAAAAAATAGAGTAGAGTGCCGTCTCTTTCAAAGTAAATCCAGCTTCTTTTTTCGCTTCAATGATCTGATAGATGAATGCAAATACGAGCAGACCATGTAACATACCTACGACTTTAGTGGCAATTGGATAGCCAAAACTGTATTTCATTGGCATAGCGATGAAGATCAGGATGATAAATGAGATCCCTTCTATTTTGTTGACCCAACGGAACTTTTGTAATTCAGACATAGTGTCTCCTAATTAAGATTTTTGTGAGTATATCAGAAGAAGTTTAACAATAATTGTTTTTAAGCTATAATGATTTATTGATACGAAAAGGGACATGATGAAAAATGAAAATGTAGATGTAAAAAACATACCTGAATATGATTTTGATATTATCGAGATGCTTAAAGAGGGGTTTAGACGTATAGAAAGTGTCAAGGGAATATTTTTAGCTGCATTTATTGTCTATGTTGTTATTTCTGTGATCGTACAGATCATATTAGGTACTTTTTTCCCTTCTCCACCACCGCCTGCTGAACCAAACTACCTGAACCAGATGATCGTTACTATCTTAAGTTATCCGGTACTTATGCCGCTTATTGTAGGTGTTATTATGCTTGCCATCCACTATTCACGCGGAGAGCATATAGCATTTCAATCTATATTTAATTATTATCATCTTACGGGTAGGTTGTCATTAGCTGCGTTACTCATCTATATTATGACGGTGATAGGTTTTGTACTGCTTATTCTTCCGGGTATCTACTTGAGTATCGCTTATATCTTTACTTTACCGCTTATAGCAGATAAAGGAATGGATGTCTGGGAGGCAATGGAGCTTTCAAGAAAAACGGTCACAAAACACTGGTTTAAAGTTTTTGGTCTTTTTTTGTTACTCAGTCTCATTATGACACTGGGTGCATTAGCACTCGGTATAGGCCTCATTTGGGCAGTCCCTTTGTTATTTGTGACACTGTATGGATTACTCTATCCGTTGATCTTTGATGGAGTAGAGGTTTAAAGAGGTAGAATCCTTTTTGAAGAATAAGGATTCTGCAGGGCTTGGTCAACCTATGAGTTGACTACACAGATCAAAACGATTGTGTGTCATTAAATGCACTTTTCCGTGGATAGTCATCATTTCATCAAAGATACGTTTTGAAAGGGCAAATCCTACTTCCTGTTCTCTCTCTTCTCCGTCCATTGCTGCGAGGTTCATTTCGTCTATAATGTCTTTAGGTACAGAGATACCAGGGACTTTATCATCAATAAAATTGGCCGTTTTAGCCCTTACGATAGGGAACTGACCTAAGACAAGCTGGGCTTCTTTTGCTGTATCGCGTATGCTCAGCGCTTTGGCTTCTTCAAAAAGCGCTAAGAGTTCTTTGGCATTTTCCAGGGTATATACCGGCTGGGTGATGATGGCACGTGCACCGTAATTGAGTTTCTTGATCATACGTTTTTTCAGGCTGTTCATATCTTTTGCAGTGGCATTGCTCACAGCAAACGGATAGATAGGTTTAGGTGCAGGATTTAACGGCTTATTACTGTAGTCGACCCCTTTGTTGAGGTGGTAGATGATACTGAGAAGCAGGGTTGAATCACGTTCGAGCACACCTTTAACCTCCGGTTGGTCTGAATACTTTGCCGGGTCACCTGTTAATGCAAGGATGCAGCGCAAATCAAAGTCATTTGCTCCAAGCAGGGTGGATTGCAGAGAGAGTTTGTTCTTGTCTCTCATACTCATTGTGGCGATGACAGGCTTTCCGAATGTCTGCTGTACTTTGATGGCAGAGAGAACCCCTGACATCTTGAGTTTTGCCAAAGGGTTGTCTGTACATGAAAAACCTGTGACTTTGTTCTGTAGATCGTGTTTTTTAATGTCAGCAATGATGCCATCTATGGATGCACCGTGAGGAGGGTTTATCTCTACTGTGATGAATTTTTTATCGTTACAAAGAATGTCGCAAAATTTTTCAAACATGAATATACTCTTTATAGTTATAGTTTAATTAGTTATAATTCTACCTAAATAATGCATAGAGGGTTATTACAGAATGACCAAAGCATAATATATTAACAAATATTAATTAGGGATTAGGATGAGTAAATTAGCCGTATTTGACTTTGATTCAACATTGATGGATGGCGAGACCATTGATTTTCTTGCAGCCCCACTTGGACTTGAAGAGCAGGTTGCAGCGATAACCGAGCGTGCAATGGCAGGCGAGTTGGATTTCTACAAGTCCCTTAGAGCAAGGGTAGCCCTGCTTGAAGGCCTGGAAGAGGAGAAGGTCAACGAGATCTGCAGCGATCTCCCAATGATGCCCGGTGCGCAAGAAGTAGTCACAGGGCTCAAAGAGAGAGGGTATACAGTGGTCTGTTTCTCAGGCGGTTTTAGAAATGCCACAAAACCAGCTTGTGAGAGACTGGGGGTGAATGCAGACTTCTCAAATTTCTTACATGCTGAAAATGGTGTATTGACCGGACAGGTAGGCGGAGAGATGATGTACAGTAATGCCAAGGGTGATATGATCATCCGTATGCAGGGACTGCTTGGTGTAGGTCGTGAAGATACACTGGTCGTAGGCGACGGAGCCAATGACCTCAGTATGTTCGCCCATGCAGATACACGTGTGGCATTTTGTGCAAAACCTGTACTGAAAGAGGCGGCTACGCATTGTGTAGATGAGAAAGACCTCACACAGATACTTCAGATAGTAGACTCGATCTAATGCAAAATAACAGTTGTAGTATCAAAGGCATTGTACGACAACTGTTCGACCATAAAAAAGATGTCTTTTTAGGCAATGTGCTTGCACTGCTCTCGACACTGCTTGTTGTTATCATTCCACTCTTTATCCCTATACTTGTCGATGAGCTTTTACTGGGACAGGACCATGGATTCATCACTTGGATATCTGAACACCTCTTTACTTCGGACACCAAAGGGTATGTACTCTTTGTGTTAGCCCTTATCATCTTTCTTCGCGTCTCCAGCGTACTTCTAAGCATTATGCAAAGCAGAATATTTACGATCATATCAAAAAATATTACGTATAAAATGAGAGAGTCTTTACTGAAACATCTTAAATATGTTTCACTCAAAGAGTATGAGACGATGCGTGTCGGAGCGGTGACTTCCAAACTGGTCACGGATGTAGAGACGATAGACGGTTTTGTCAGCAGTACGATCTCTAAGTTCATCATCGCTTCTTTTGTGTTGCTTTTTTCTGCAGCGGTCCTCCTGTGGATCCATTGGCAGCTTGCCCTGTTCATTTTGATCACCAATCCCATCGTGGTCTTCTTTACTGCCAAACTGGCACGAAATATCGGTAAACTTAAAAAAGAGGAAAACAAAGCGGTGGAACTCTTTCAGTCTGCATTGAATGAAACGTTGGAGCTCTTTCATCAGATACGTGCAGCAAATAAAGAAGCCTACTTCTTTGATAAGAGTGAAGTGAAGGCCAGGGAACTCAAAGAGCATGCGATCGCATACGGGTATAAAAGTGAAGCAGCGATGAAGTATTCTTACCTGGTATTTTTGAGTGGCTATGAGGTTTTCAGGGCAGTGAGTATCCTAGCGGTAGCATACTCTGATCTCTCCGTGGGATTGATGCTCGCTATTTTTTCATATCTCTGGGTGATGGTAACACCCACACAGGATATTATTAATTTT
The DNA here is from genome assembly GCF_030347995.1 of Sulfurovum xiamenensis. Lineage (NCBI taxonomy): Bacteria > Pseudomonadati > Campylobacterota > Epsilonproteobacteria > Campylobacterales > Sulfurovaceae > Sulfurovum > Sulfurovum xiamenensis. The sequence continues at coordinate 14,425 of NZ_JAQIBC010000008.1, read as the reverse complement.
CAGTATGCACTCTCTACCGCCAGGGCAGCCTGTGCACGTATAAACAGCATCTATACGATGGAGCAGGAGCCACAAAGAGAAGAAGCGCACGATCCTTTTGCTTCTCAACATGCGATTGATATAGAGGTAAAGGATCTTTCATTCGCCTACCAGAAAAACAAAAAAATATTAACTAATATCAATATGAATATTAAGAAAGGGTCAAAGATTGCTATCGTCGGTGCGAGCGGCTCGGGAAAGACAACACTCTCTAACATACTTGTCGGTTTCTATCCTTTTGATGAAGGCGAGGTTGTGTATGGAGGTGTATCGAACAAATCACTGAAACTTTCCACTATTAGAGAAAATATTCATCTCATCTTGCAACATCCTAAACTCTTTAATGATACAATGTTGTTCAATCTAACGCTAGGCAAAACGTACAGTGCGGATGCAGTACAAAAAGCACTCGAGATCGCACAGCTTACGAATGTTATAGAGCGTTTAGATCTGGGACTTGATACGCTGGTCGGAAAAGACGGTATCAAGCTTAGTGGAGGACAGCGTCAGAGAGTAGCGATAGCAAGGATGATCTTATCTGATCCAAAAGTGGTGATCTTTGATGAATCAACCTCGGCTTTGGATGTGCATACAGAAATGAAACTGTTTGATGCACTGCATGACTTTTTGTCTCAAAAGACAGTGATCACTATTGCACACAGACTCAGTACGATAAAAAGTGCAGAGTTCATTTATGTGTTGGAAGATGGTGAAGTGGTTGATAGTGGTACACCAAAGGCACTCTTGGCAAAAGATGAGAGTTATTTTTCCAGCATGGTTTAAAAAAGGTATACATTGGATATTTTTCAAGCGATAATCATAGGTATTATCGAAGGGTTTACAGAGTTTCTTCCCATTTCATCGACAGGGCATATGATAGTTGCCAGTAAGTTCTTGGGTGTTTCCCAGGATGCACTGACAAAAGCGTATGAGGTCATCATCCAATTTGCTGCGATCATGGCGGTCATGCTTATCTACAAAGAAAAGATCACTTTCAAGAAAGTGGCACTTTGGCAAAAACTCTTTGTTGCTTTTTTACCTTTGGCCATCGTAGGCTTTATCTTCAAAGATCAGATCAAAACACTATTTACTGTTGAGGTTGTGGCATGGATGTTCATCATCGGTGGTCTGATCTTTCTTTTGCTTGAATATTTTTACAAAGAAAAAGAGTGGCATATCTCTGACGTGGAAGCGGTCACTTATAAACAGGCTCTATGGGTCGGTATTGCCCAGATATTTTCACTCATTCCCGGTACAAGTAGAGCAGGGGCCACCATTGTGGGTGGGTTATTGGTAGGTATGGACAGAAAAGCATCTGCAGAGTTCTCTTTCTTACTTGCGATTCCTGTCATGGCAGCAGTGACGGGGTATGACTTTCTGAAACACTATCAGGATTTTGCAGATGCCAACTGGGGAGCATTTATTGCAGGATTCATTATAGCATTTATCGTAGCCTATCTCACGATCAAACTTTTTTTAGCATTTATTCAGCGTTTTACATTTGTCGCGTTTGGTATCTATAGGATAGTGTTTGGAGTGATTTTATTGATATACATTTAAATTGAAAACAGATCTGAATTTATAGAACCTCTTGCGGGAGTTTCTTTTAAGTTCAAAACAAGATTTTTTGGACATGAATGAGGTATGCCTCATATTTTAAAGGTAAATAATGAAATTTAATGAATTTGATTTTCATGCTGATCTGGCAAAAGGTGTGAAAATAGCAGGCTTTAAAGAGCCTAGTCCTATCCAGGAGATGGCTATTCCTATCATTGCTAATGGGAGTGATATGGTAGGTCAAGCCCATACAGGTACGGGAAAGACAGCAGCATTTGGTCTTCCTATGATGGATAAACTTGCCAAAGGTGAGATAGAAAGAGCATTGGTCATCACACCTACAAGAGAGTTGGCAACACAGGTAGCGGATGAACTCTATCATTTGGGACGTTTTGCAGGTATTAGAACATTGACAGTCTATGGTGGTGTAGGGTATGGACGTCAGATAGCACTGATACATAAAGGTGTACAGATCGTCGTAGCAACACCAGGAAGATTGAAAGATCTTTATAGAAAAGGGAAGATCGATGTGTTGAACCCTGAGATCGTTGTACTGGATGAAGCAGATGAAATGCTTGATATGGGTTTTCTTGATGAGATCAAAGAGATCTTTGAATATATTCCTCAGAACAGACAAACACTGCTCTTCTCTGCAACGATGCCTGAACCGATCAAAGAGTTGGCGAATAATATTTTGTATCAACCAGAGTATATCTCTGTTGTAGGTGATGAAGAGACGACAAACAACATCATTGATCAACGCTATTATGTGATCCATGAACACCAAAGAGATGAAGCGATCGTCAAACTCCTTGAAACAGAAAAGACCAATAAATGTATCATCTTCTGTCGTATGAAAAGAGAAGTAGACAGGTTGACCGAACATTTACAGGCATTGGGATTTAATGCCAATGGTTTACACGGTGACTTGGAACAGATGGACAGGGAAGTGGTCATTAAAGCCTATAGAAGGGGTGAAACCAAGATCATGGTGGCTACAGATGTCGCCGCACGTGGCTTGGATGTCAAAGATGTCACACATGTCTTTAATTATCATATTCCTTTTGACCCGCAAAGTTATGTACACCGAATCGGTCGTACAGGACGTGCAGGAAGAAGTGGTCAAGCTATCACTTTGGTGACAACCGAAGAGTTCAAAGAGCTTCAACGTATCCAAAAAGAAGTAGGTGCAGAGATGCGTTTAGCTACGATTCAAGGTGGCTTAGGACTGGATGATGCAAGCTGTGAATATTTGGCTGAACAGATCAGAAATATCCAGGTACATGACGATGCAGCAACATTATTGGAGTACATGGGTGATATGGACAAAGAGCTGCTTCTGACAAAACTCATTTCACGTATCATAGAAGAAGAACAGCAAAACATAGGAACACAGATAGGTTTTGATCAAAATACTGTAGATCAGATGATTCAAGGATATGTAGAGGAACAAAAAGTTACGCGTAATAAGAATCGTAGAAAAAAGAGAAGATAATTCTTCTTTTTTACCTAATAACAAGCAAAACTATTTTAAAATCTGTAAACTTATAAAGTGAGGTCAATCACATGGAAATAGATTTAGTAAGCGAAGGCTTAAAATTTATGGTGCTGGGAATGCTGATCGTATTTATCTTTCTAGTTATCCTGGTTCAGGTAATGAAGCTACAAGCTAAAATCATCAGTAAGTACTTCCCTGATAAAGCAGTTGAAGCAGCTCCTGTTTCAACCAATGCTGCACAGGAAGCTGAGAAAGAAGCACATCATGTTGCAGCTATCGTTGCAGCAATCAAAGAATTTCGTAAACAATCATAAAAACAAGGTATCGTAAATGGCTAAAAAATATATTGATGTAATGGACACAACTTTTAGAGACGGATTTCAGTCTGTCTTTGGTGGTCGTGTACTTATGGATGATTTCTTCCCTGCTGTAGAGGCAGCGAAGAATGCAGGTATTAATCACTTCGAATTTGGTGGTGGAGCAAGATTCCAATCACTCTTCTTCTACTTACAAGAAAATGCATTTGACATGATGGACGGTTTTAGAGAGATCGTAGGGCCGGATGCTAACCTTCAAGTACTTTCACGTGGTATCAACACAGTAATGCTTGATACTGGTAGCCGTGAAATGATAGAACTCTTTGCAAAAATGTTTAAAAAGCATGGTACAACAACCGTACGTAACTTTGATGCATTGAATGATGTGAACAATCTTGCATTTTCTGCAGAAATGATCAAAAAACATGGCCTTGACCATGAAGTAGTGGTAACAATGATGGACCTTCCTCCGGGATGTAAAGGTGCGCATGATGTTGCTTTTTATGAAAAAACACTCAGAAATATCTTAGACTCAGGTATCTCTTTTGACAGTGTTTGTTTCAAAGATGCATCAGGAACAGCAAACCCTCATAAAGTCTATGAAACGATCACTATGGCTAGAAAGCTTCTTGGCGAGAGTGTACACTTGAGACTTCATACACATGAAACCGCAGGTGTTTCTGTAGCATCATATCTTGCTGCACTGGATGCAGGAGCAAATGGTATCGATATGGCAGCTTCACCTGTAAGTGGTGGTACCAGCCAACCGGATATCCTTACAATGCTTCATGCAACAAAAGGAACAGATTATAACCTTGGTGATCTACAGCTTGATAAAGTGCTTAAGTATGAAGAGAGACTTAAAGAGTGTCTTTCTGATTATATGATCCCGCCTGAAGCAACACAGGTATCACCGCTTATTCCATTCTCACCTATGCCTGGTGGTGCATTGACAGCCAATACTCAAATGATGAGAGATGCGGGAGACCTTGAGAAATTTGATCAAGTGATCGCTGCAATGAAAGAGGTTGTAGAGCGTGGTGGTTATGGTACATCTGTAACACCAGTAAGTCAATTCTACTGGCAGCAGGCATATGCCAACGTAATGTTCGGACCATGGAAACAGATCGCTCCAGGATATGGACGTATGGTACTTGGTTACTTCGGTAAAACACCGGTACAAGCAGATGAAGAGATCATCAAACTCGCATCTGACAAATTAGGTCTAGAACCAACGACAGAAAATCCTTTGGATATTGCGGATAGAGATGAAACAAAATCCATCGCACACTGGACAAAAGTACTTGAAGATGAAGGTTTGTCAACTTCAGATGAAAACATCTTCATCGCAGGTGCATGTGCAGAAAAAGGTATTGCGTTCTTGAAGGGTGAAAGTCCTCTCATGGTAAGAAAAGGTCAAGAAAATAATTGTAAGGGAGAAAAAGAGATGGCAGGAAATTATACAGTAGTAGTAGATGGTAAACAATATAGCGTACAAGTAGCAGAGGGTGAGGGAGATATCCAAATTGCACCTGCAGCGCCTGCAGCACAAGTAAATGCAGTAGCAGAAGCAGCAACACCGGCATTGGTACCAGGTGCAGCAGGAAGTGTGGAGATACACTCACAGACTCCAGGTAATGTATGGAAGATCGTGAAAAACCCGGGTGATACTGTTGCTGAAGGTGATGTGATCATGATCCTTGAAGCGATGAAGATGGAAATCGATATCGCTGCACCACAAGCGGGTAAAATTGCCTCAATTAATGTCAATGTCAACGATGCAGTCGCAGACGGACAACTTCTAGCCACGATGGAGTAGTCGGTATGAAGCTTAAACATCTTTTACTCTCGATGATGTTCGCTTTTACAGCACTCACATCAACAGTGCAAGCCAGTGTGCATGAAGCACCTGCTGCACCTGCACAAGAAGAACAAGCCTATGAACCTAAATCTATCACGCAACTTCTTGTGAGCTTTTTTGAAACTACAGGTCTTAATGCAATGGTAAACCCAGAAGAGGGTGTCAAGAATGGTCATGGTGATGAGATGAGTTTATTTGCCCAAAGTTGGGGTAAACTTATTATGTTTATTATCATTTTTCTTCTTTTCTATTTAGCTATCGCTAAAGGATTTGAACCACTTCTTCTTTTACCTATCGCTTTTGGTGGACTTCTCGCCAATATACCTATTGCCAATATGACAGGCGACCATGGAATGCTGGGTATTATCTATAATATGGGTATTGCTAACGAATTCTTCCCTTTGTTGATCTTTATGGGTGTTGGAGCGATGACAGACTTCGGACCACTTCTTTCTAACCCTAAAACAGCACTTCTTGGTGGGGCTGCTCAGTTCGGTATCTTTGGTTCATTGGTTGGTGCAGCAGCACTTTCTCAGTATACAGGCATGGTAGACTTTACACTGAAACAATCTGCAGCGATCAGTATTATCGGTGGGGCTGATGGTCCTACATCTATCTTCATCGCGTCGGCATTGGCACCGGAACTTCTTGGAGCAATCGCAGTTGCAGCCTATTCATACATGGCATTGGTTCCAGTGATCCAGCCACCGATAATGAGAGCGTTAACAACAAAAGAAGAGCGTCAGATCGTAATGAAGACCACGAGAAAAGTAAATAGACTTGAAAAGCTTATTTTCCCTCTGATCGTTATTATGATGATCGCACTTATCTTACCGGATGCAGCACCACTTATGGGTTCTTTTGCACTTGGTAACTTTGCAAAAGAGTCAGGGGTTGTTGACAGACTTTCTAATGAGATGCAAAATTCACTCATTAACATTGTGACTATTTTCCTTGGTCTGGGTGTGGGTTCTAAACTTGCTTCAGATTCATTCCTGGTAGCTGAGACAATGGGTATTATGATCATTGGTCTTCTTGCCTTCGCTGCGGGTACAGCAGCAGGTGTGATCATGGGTAAGATCATGAACAAGTTCTCAAAAGAGCCTATTAACCCACTTATCGGTGCAGCGGGGGTTTCTGCGGTACCGATGGCAGCAAGGGTTGTAAGTAAAGTTGGTTCTGAAGAAAAACCGGGTAATATTCTACTCATGCATGCTATGGGTCCAAACGTGGCTGGTGTTATCGGATCAGCAGTAGCAGCAGGTGTACTACTCTCTATCTTTAAATAAAACGTAGTATTACAGTTTATGCTTCCTCTTTTGAGGAAGTATAAGTGAGCAAATAGAGACGATTTCCTCACTTATGCTTTAGCATTAAACATAAAAAGCGGTACCACTTGAGTACTCTACCGAAGAGAGAACTCAGTGTGAACGTAGTAAAGACGGACTTGGTTCGTTTTACATTAAAATAAAAAAAGAAAGAAATAGGATACTTATGAGTACTAAAACGCCCAACGGACTTGATAAACTAGGATTGAAAGATATTGGAGATATCTATTACAATTTAAGTTATGACGAGTTGCAAGCGCACGAGGTAAACAGCGGAGAGTGTAAGATCTCAACATCAGGTACAGCAATGTGTGATACAGGAATCTTCACAGGACGTAGTCCTAAAGATAAATATTTTGTTGATCAAGCACCTTCAAACGAACATATCGCTTGGGGTGATGTCAATGCAAAGATCAGTAAGGAAGTGTATGATGAACTTCTTGATCTTACGTTAACTCAACTTTCTGGTAAGAACATTTATGTGACAGATGTCTATGCTGGAGCAAGTGCAGCTAGTAAGCGTTCTGTACGTTTTGTGACAGAAGTAGCATGGCAGGCACACTTTGTTAAAAATATGTTCATCCGTCCTACGGAATCTGAACTGGAAAGATTTCAACCAGACTTTACCGTCTATAATGCATGTAAAGCGGTAGATGAAAAGTACAAAGAACACGGGTTGAATTCTGATGTGTTTGTCGTCTTTAATGTGGAAGAGAATATCGGTATCATCGGTGGTACCTGGTATGGTGGTGAGATGAAAAAAGGTATCTTCTCTATGATGAACTACTGGCTCCCACTTGAGGGTAAACTTCCTATGCACTGTTCAGCGAATGTAGGTAAAGATGGTGATGTTTGTCTATTCTTTGGACTTTCCGGTACAGGAAAAACGACGCTTTCAACAGATCCTCAAAGAGCACTTATCGGTGATGATGAACATGGTTGGGACAATCATGGTGTCTTTAACTTTGAAGGTGGATGTTACGCAAAAGTGATCAATCTTGATGAGAAATCCGAACCAGAGATCTATGGTGCGATTGTGAAAGATGCACTTTTGGAGAATGTTGTTGCCGATGAACATGGTAATGTTGACTATACGGATGGTTCTAAAACGGAGAACACACGTGTATCCTATCCTATAGAGCATATTGAAAATCATAAAAAAGACCTGCAGGCAGGTCACCCGAATAACATTATCTTCCTTTCAGCTGATGCATTTGGTGTCTTGCCTCCGGTAAGTAAATTGACCAAAGAGCAGGCGATGTACTATTTCCTTAGTGGATATACAGCAAAAGTGGCTGGAACAGAAAGAGGCATTACTGAGCCTGTAGCAACCTTCTCTGCATGTTTTGGTGAAGCCTTCTTACCACTGCATCCAACCGTCTATGCAAAACTTCTTGGTGAGAAGATAGATGAGCATGGTGTAAATGTATACCTGGTCAATACGGGATGGACAGGCGGTCCTTACGGTACGGGTAAGCGTATGAGTATCAAAAATACAAGAGCATGTATCGATGGTATTTTGAGTGGTGCTATCTTGAATACAGAATTTGAAACACTTGATACCTTTAATCTTGCTATCCCTAAAACGTTAGAGGGTGTAGATACAGCTGTACTTAACCCAAGAAACACATGGAAAGATAAAGCGGAGTATGACGCTATGTTAGCGAAGCTTGCCGGTATGTTCCAGGAGAATTTCCATCGCTATGATGGAAATGGTGATGAGTTTGACTTCGCATCTGCAGGTCCTCAATTATAAAACTGAAGACTCACACAACATGATGTGTGAGTCCTTACACCCCACTTTTTATATCACTAAATTAACACTAGCCAGTACTCTATCACAACTTAACTCATTAACGGTCTTATAGATATAACCTTTAAACTGTTTAGTTAACTAAGGATATCCTTTTTCATCTGTTCAAACTCCTCCTTAGTAATCTCTCCATTCGCATATCTCTTTTTCAATATTTCTAACGCTGAATCCGTTTCTTCACCTTTTTTGTAATAACCTTCAGGTCCCCACCACGGTAATCTACAGCCTCCTCTCCCACGTCCAGCAAGTACAAAGAAGACAATAATTAAGATTATGAACATAAGCATAGGGAAAAACCACATCCCACCTCCATGCCACATACAAGGTTGATCTGCTATCATAGTTGTTTCCTCCTTATTAGGGTGTTATACACCATTTAATATGATCTAACTATTTATGAAAAGAACAAAATGTTTTTCTATGAACCATATGTGAGACCTGTCAATCCTATGATCAATAGTACTCTAAATGGAACGCTAACATTTTTTATACTCATCCCTTTATCAATTTACTCTATATCAAAGTATAAAACGTTAATGTGCAAAGAGTGTGTAGAAAGAGCATTGATGATCTGGTTTATACTATCCTTCTAACAAAGGGAAAATTTTATAAATTGATATATTTTAAAAGGCTTTTTTACCCATTGGAGTTTAGTTTACATGGCTCAGAAAATATGGAAGTATAGGAAGTACACAAGCTGGGATGAATAAGATACTCATAGGAGTGAGGAAATAAAGATATGAGGAAAGATAGAAAAATCTTTTATTTGGTATTGTCAAATTGGAATACTACACCTTTTTCATAATCCCCAACAAGCGTTTTAAAACATGAAGCTATTTCTTTCATTGTTTCAATATTAGGTTCAATATAAATTTTATTTTTGCTCTTTGTCATTGTTATGATCTTTGCATCTTTCAGCTCTTTAAGATGCCGAGATATCGTAGGCAGTGCAAAATCAAATTGTTCGGCGATACTTGTAACACATGTAGCTTGAGCGATCATATCATCTTTGGGTTGGCTCTCATCAATAGAGCAGGCATATCCACCTGTAAAGATGTTTTTAAAGATTTTAAAACGTGTTTCATTTCCCAATGCTTTAAAAATTTTAATCTTAGCATCCATATCAAGCATAATATTACCTTGTGAATTTTTAATGATTATAGCTAAAGTAATTGAATTTAGCAATTTAGACAATTAACTTTATTTTAAGTAGGGTATATATACAATCTCAAGGAATTTAGTTAATAAGCTAAATAGATAAAAGGATTGTGAATGGTAAACAAAAAAATTATAGCTGCTCTTATAGCAACGATTACGGCATCTTTATGTTGTGTTACTCCTGTATTGGCAGTTTTGGCAGGTTCTAGTAGTTTGGCTACGAGTTTTTCATGGATGGAGCCTTATCATAATTATTTAGTCGGGTTGACTGTATTGGTGCTACTATATGCATGGTGGGACAAACTGAGAGTAAAGAGAAAAGATGTTGAATGTGCCTGTGATGATACCTCAGGTTTTTTTTCAAGTAAAAAGTTTTTAGCCCTAGTCACACTGTTTTCAATTGTGATGCTGACTTTTCCACAATGGGGATACACCTATTTTAAAACAGAAGAAGCATGTAAGACCTGTGTAGTTGAAGAAAAAGAAGAAACAACAGTCGTTGAAAAGCAAAAACCTGTGATTGAAAATCATACAGAGGCCAAGCAAGAATTACCTGTTTTTAAATATATGCGTGATGAAAAAGCACATCCAACGGCATGTAATCAAAAGGCATGCGCTGGCACAGGACGTAGAGAAGTAGATGCTCTTATGAATCACGCCAAAGATGAAGTGGAAGAGATGTCACCTGTAGTATTAAAGAAGATGATCGATAATGAAGATGATTTTATACTTTTGGATGTGAGAGAAGCAGAACAAAGAGCGGAAGGTGCTATCTATGCTGATGAGACTATAATGGTCACAAGAGGTAATCTTGAATTTGAGATTATGAATAAAATTAAAAATAAAGATGCCGTCATTGTTACCTATTGTCGTAGTGGAGGACGTAGTTTGTTTGCAGCCCAAACATTAAAACACTTGGGATATCAGAATACCTATAATTTAAAAGGTGGATTAAAAGGCTGGGCTAGAGCTAGTTTTCCTTTTGATAATGGATTTGGTGTCGTTCGACAAGTAACGGAAGAGTAGTAAGATCATGGATAGTCATAAGCAAATTATAGAACTCTATTCAGAGTTGGCAGAAAATCCTCACAAAAATTTTGGCTGGGATAAAGGTTTAGAGAACGCGAAAGCGCACGGTTATAAAGAGGAATGGATAAAGGCTCTACCACATGAGATCTGGAAGTATTGTGCTGCTGTTGGCAATCCTTTTAATGAAGCAGATATAGAAGAAGGTGATACTGTTTTAGATCTAGGTTGTGGTGCGGGTGTAGATGTGTTAGTGGCACGCTTACTTGTTGGTAAAACAGGAAAAGTATATGGAGTAGATATTACTCCAAAGATGGTTGAAACTGCATCGAAACATGCAAAAATGGCTGGCTTTGATAATGTCGAAATCTTAGAGAGTAGTTTTGATAATGTGATGCTTGAAGATGAGAGTGTGGATGTAGTCATTTCAAATGGTGCCATTAACCTCACTTCCTGCAAAGAGTCTGTATTTGCAGAGATTTATCGTGTGTTAAAACCAAATGGTAAAATTTATTTTGCTGATATGATAGATATTTCCGAGCCATCATGTTGTACTATAGAACAAAGTTCATGTTGTGCAAGTTCTGGTGAAGAGGATTGGGCAAACTGTGTAGCTGGAACACTGCATGAAAACGAACTTATAGAGCTCATTCAAAAAGCTGGCTTTAAAGAGGTCGAATGTACAGGGTATACGCACTATACAACGGCTGAAACAACCAAAGGTGCGACATTTAGTGCTACAAAAATTCCTGCTGATGTAAGAAGAGAAAATCATTGGGATGGTTTATTTCAAAACACAGATTACACGCAAGTACTTTGGCATCAAAGTTCACCACAAAAATCGGTAGAATTGATAGAGAAGTATGTAAAAGATGAGGCAAATATCATTGATATTGGTAGTGGCGCTTCTTATCTTGTAGATCATTTGCTCCAAAATGGATATAAAAACATCACTCTACTCGATACATCAAAAACTGCGCTGGAAATAGTGAGATCACGAATAAAAAATGAGAACGTACAATTGATTTGCAGTGATATATTACATTTCAAAAATGACAAAAGATATGATCTGTGGCATGATAGAGCAGCATTTCATTTTTTACTTTCAAAAAAGGAGAGAGAACAATATTTTAAGGTTTTAGAGAATTCACTTGAACCTAAAGGGATAGCTGTCATTAGTACATTTAAGGTAAATGGCCCAATTCAATGTGCAGGATTGGATATTGTACAATATAATCATCAAAAGATGTTAGAAGAGCTTCCTTCAGATTTAACCCTTATAGAGAGCGAAGAATTCACCCATGTTACGCCTAAAGAGACTACACAAGAGTATATCTATTTCGTAATTCAAAAGAAATAATTTAGACATGTTTGAATCATTCACAGATAAATGACTCAAGATAAAAACCTTATAAAATATAGAACATTATAAGGTTTTCTATTTTCTTTTGATATGCATTATTATGTGATATATTTTTACCAATATATTACCTATAGATTCTATTTTTTAATTAATATAAAGTGTGTTCAATTAATATTTTTACACCAATTCCTATTAAGATCACACCACCAAGTTTTTCAGCCTTGTCTTCTAAAAAACCGCCACCCTTGGAACCGATATAAACACCAAAAAAGCTAAATATATAAGTCACCACACCTATAATGATCATAGATATATAAGGATTGAGCTGAAGTAAATTTAGCGTGAATCCAGCTGCCATTGCATCTATACTTGTTGCAATAGCTAAATATAGTAATAGTTTATTGGTGATTTTTGCAATATCCTCTTCAATATTTTCACCAAAACTCTCATAAAGCATTTTCACACCAAGAATACTTAATAAGGTAAAAGCAATCCAATGATCCAATGATTCTATAACACTTCCCAGACCAATATTGGAAAGATAACCAAACAGTGGCATTAAAGCTTGAAAAAAACCAAAAAACAATCCAACTTTAAGAGCTAAAAATGTATCAAAATATTTGTTTTTAACACCAATGCCTATTGACACTGCAAACGCATCCATACTTAGAGCGAATGCCAGTAAGAAAACTTCTAACATCATTAAACCCCTATTTACTTCTGACTTCAAATTTTATTTTGCAATAGTATCAAAATAACAATATAAACCTCTTAGAATCCAACATAAAATATCACGGCTAAAAAAACTCATAAGGTTATCTTTTTCATTTCACAAGATGTTCAGTTCCCTTATCTTTGATTCAAAACTTGTAGTGCATTTCATTGGATTTGAGTGTTTTTATCGAAATTGGTAAAAATACTCAAATTATAGAGTCATGATGGTTCACTTATTATAATAATTATGTGTATTTATGAAACAAATATTTTAAATAGGATAAAATATATCTTATTAATTAGATTTTTTTTTAAATAATATGTTACTTTTTTGTACATCAATTATATTACAAGGAAAAAATATGTCAAACTTACCAAAAATCATTTGGTCAAAAATCGATGAGGCGCCGGCACTCGCTACGTATTCATTACTTGCAATCGTCAATGCTTTTACTAAAGAAGCAGGCGTTGAAGTTGTAGAGAGTGATATCTCACTTGCTGGAAGAGTACGTGCAGCTATGGGTCTTGCAGAAGATGAGTTGTCTAAACTAGGAGAAGTAGTACTTCAACCAGACGGGAACGTGATCAAACTTCCAAACATCTCTGCATCAGTAGGTCAGCTAAAAGACTGTATTGCTGAGCTTCAAGGTCAAGGTTACGATATCCCTAACTACCCAGAAGAGCCTGCAAACGCTGAAGAAGAAGCGATCCAAGCTAAATACAATGTATGTCTTGGTTCTGCAGTTAACCCGGTACTAAGAGAAGGGAACTCAGACAGAAGAGCAGCAAAAGCGGTAAAAAGATTTGCACAAAACAACCCACACAGACTTAAAGCAGTGGATGAGAACTGTCAAGCATATGTTGCTCATATGGGTGGAAAAGGTGACTTCTTTGGTCATGAAAAATCTGTAACATCTACTGCAGACCAAAAAGTAACGATCGCGCTTAACGGTAAAGAGTTGACTTCTATCGATGCACTGGCAGGTGAAGTACTTGACGGTACATTCATGTCTGTTGCTGCTCTTAGAGCATTCTATAAGCAAACGATCGAAGATGCAAAAGCAAAAGGACTTATCTGGTCACTACACCTTAAAGCAACAATGATGAAGATCTCTGACCCAATTATGTTCGGTCACGCATTTGAGATCTTCTTTGCAGATGTATTCGCTAAATATGCTGATACATTCAAAGCATTAGGTGTGAACCCTAACATGGGTATGTCTGACCTTGAGAAAAAGATCGCTGGTCACGCTCAAGAAGCTGAGATCAAAGCTGCATTCCAAGCAGTAGTTGATTCTGATGCACCAAAGATCGCAATGGTTGACTCTGATAAAGGTGAAACGAACTTCAACGCATCTAATGATGTCATTATCGATGCTTCTATGCCTGTCGTAGTAAGAGAAGGTGGTAAGCAGTGGGATAGAACTGGTGCAGCTGGTGAAACTGTTGCTGTAGTTCCTGATTCAACTTACGCGATGTTCCACGAAGAGATGGTAGCTGATATCGTGAAAAATGGTCAATACGATGTATCTACAATGGGTGCAATGCAAAATATCGGTCTTATGGCTCAAAAAGCAGAAGAGTACGGTTCTCACCCAACCACTTTCGAACTGGCTGAAGCTGGTACAGTAACTGTAACAGGTAGCGTAGATGGTGAAATGATGAGCTTTGAGTGTGAAGCTGGAGATATCTGGAGACTTGCTAGAACAAAAGATATTCCGGTGAGAGACTGGGTAAGATTGACTGTTGAA
>NZ_JAQIBC010000007.1 GCF_030347995.1 Sulfurovum xiamenensis | reverse complement strand
TCCTGCATCTGCAAGAGGTGCAGTGTTGGTTGTTGGATTAGAAGATGAACTCCATATTATATTATCTAGATAGCCATCTTGTTGAGCCAATGTGAGACTAAACGAATTAACTGTGATGGATGTAGTTGTACTGTTAATCAACAGTGATTCACTGAAAGCATTGACCAGTGTCTGAGTAGGGGAAAATTTGATATTTAAAGTATAGTTATTATCTTGCGTGTACCCATTTTGAAAGTCATTTCTCTCAACTTCTATACCATTGACTACTTTTTTTATACCAATGGGGCCATGAAGATCTGGTCTATCCGTACTATACAGTTCATAATAGTTTTGTGCATCTTGTTCCAAACGTAGAGTCATATCAGCACTATTTGGATAATTTGTAATGGCATAAAAATAAATGGTAAATATACCTTCGTTTAATAGAGGTAATGAGTGAGAGACCACTACATAATTATTGTCACCTACATCTACATAGACTTGGCTGTTATTGTTATCATAGGTAATACCACCAAAACCTGCATAGGTACTTATATTGTATTCAGATGTTGTATCAGTGCTGAAATCATCACTATACAGTATGTCAGCTACAAGAGATGAGAAAGAGATTATAAGAATGAAAAGAATATGAATCAATCGCATGTCTTGCTCCAGTCTAAAATCTGAGCAACCTGGCGATCTCTAGAGACCCATAGTTTTCCGTCCACTCTTTTTAGAGAGTTTGGCTTTTTGCAGAATATAATAAATTTTATTAATGATATAGTATTTATTATTAATAAAAAATAAAATAATTTACTTTTTATATTTAATATAGATATATGATAGTTATTTATCAAATGATGATAGAATAATTATAAAGATTCGAAAATAGATTGGGATATACGAAAAAAAACTATGGACATAATTATGTAATCAATTTAATCGCTAAAATGTATAAAAGGAAAGAAAAAGATGCAAGAACCATTAATCACTATAGCAATCCCCGCTTATAATAATGAAAGTTCCATTCGTAAAACAATTGATTCATGTTTAAATCAAAAAACCGATATACAATATGAGATTCTGATCGTTGATGATGCGAGCACAGACACAACACCTCAAATTATTGCAGAATATGATAATAAGATTCGAATAGTTACCCTTGAAGAACGTGTTCCTATTATGGATAATCATAATAATTGTCTAAAGTATGCAAATGGAGAATATGTCCTTTTTTGTCACGCTGATGATATATTGGAAGATCATGCGGTCGAGACTGTTTCCAGAAAATTAAAGCAGAGAAATTATCCTAAAAAATACATTTTATGGGGACACAGTCTTTTTCGAGATTCATATCCGATCGTTAAAAAAGCAGGCTTTAATGTGAATGAAATGATTGTTGGTGAGTATGCACCGACCATGTTTATGTTCGGTGCTGTTGCACCAGCAGGAACCTGTTACAGTCGGGAAGGAATGCTTGAAGTCGGAGGCTTTCTTCAGGCAAATCACAGATTGGCTCCTTCAGATATCACCAGTATGATCTACTGTGCTTTTCAAGGCTTTAGATTTGAGATGATGGATGAGATGATTATGGTAAGAACGTATGCTTCCACTGCAACAGAAACAAAGCTTGATATTATTTTAGAGTCTCTTGATGATGCTTTTAAACAGTTGATAGAGGTGACAAAAAAAACTGATATAGATGCACTGATTACGAAGTCAATTACATTTGATTCAAAACCTTACATGTTTTATTATGCTTTGGCCGAAGACAAAGCATTTGCACAACGAGTTAAACGAATCGTTCGTAGAGAGATTATTTTCAATCCAGGATTATTAAGAGATGACATTATAAGAAAACTTTTAAAAAGACTATATTTATGAGTTTGAAAGCGAAGGTCATATCAGGAACGAAGTGGGTTGTTTTTGCAAATATTTTCAGACAGGTATTGAGTCTCGTAAGCCTTACTGTTTATGCAAGGCTACTGTCACCTGATGATTTTGGTATTTTTGCTGTTTTGATGATCTTTGTAGGTTTCCTTGAAATGTTTTCAGACATGGGTACTAGTGCTGTGATCATACAAAAAAAAGATCCATCTCATGAACTTCTTTCAAGTATTTTTTATTTCAATCTGATGGTAGGTGTAGGTCTCTTTTTCGTATTGCTATTGATCTCCTATCCTGTAGCCAGTTTTTTTTCCATGCCTGAGATCAGTATTTTATTACCATTGTTATCAATTAATTTCATCATTACAAGTTTTGGTATTGTTCAAAAAGCAAATTATGAAAAGTATTTGGATTTTAAACATATTACGATTTTTCAAACGGTATCCGCTGTAGGTAGTTTGGCTGTTGGAATTAGTGCAGCATTTTATGGACTTGGCGTTTATAGTTTGGTTTTACAAACACTTACATTAAGTTTAATATTGATTGTTTTGATTTGGAAGTATTCAAAATGGAGGCCTTTGGTACATTTTTCATGGAGTGATATTATGAGTATTTGGAAATACACAATGAATCTTTCTATGTTCAATTTTGTGAATTACTTTACAGGTAATGCAGATAATTTTCTTATCGGTAAATTTCTTGGAAGTTATTCTTTGGGTATCTATAGTCTTGCTTATAAGATAATGCTTTATCCGATACTAAACGTTTCACAGGTCTTGCTGCGTATTCTCTTTCCTGCCTTTGCGAAGATACAAAATGACAAAAATAAATTTAGACAGATGTATCTACGCATCATATTTGCCATAGCGCTTATTTCATTTCCTACTATGATAGGGCTTATTGTCACCGCAGAAACTTTGGTACCGGTAGTATTTGGTGATAAATGGCATGGTTTGGATATTATTATTATGATCTTAGCACCTGTTGGAATGCTGCGTTCTATTGTTACAACAACAGGTTCAGTATTTATGGCAGTAGGTGCAACGGATAAATTGTTTAAAATTGGCACAATTAGTGCAGTTGTGACAGTTACATTTTTTGCAATAGGGATACCATTTGGGGTTGAAGGGGTGGCACTCTCTTTTTTGATTTCGAATCTACTTTTATTGTATCCTGTATTAAAAATCTCCTGGGAACTTATAGAATTAAGTGTTAAGCGTGGTCTTCTTGAATTATTCCCGGTATTTATTATCTCATCAATTATGGGTGTTCTAGTATATGGTATTGGGAAAGGATGCGATATGTTATATATCACTAGTATATTCAAGTTAATCATCATGATAATAAGTGGAATAGGCATCTATTATGTATTGATCACACATCGTTATGGAAATCTAAGAATGATCATTAGTGAGTTGAAAAAGTAGCCAAAACAATAATTTTATGTTATAGTATAATATCAATATTGAATGAACATTCAGGAATAATGAGTGTTTACAGAGCGGGGAGGGAAGATAATTATGAGCAAAAATCTCAAACACTCTAGCAAGAAATTGAAAGAAATAAATTTTTCAAGACGTAAAATATTATCTTTTTTTATGATGATCCCATTTGTAGGTATGGGGTTATGTAAATCCAAGGAAGCCAGCACTGCCCAGTATGATGATTTTGTATTGATCAATGGGTGGGTATTGAAGAAAAAGGATCTTCATGCTGTATAATTTGAATATGTTCAGCCATGATCCTTTTAAAAATAAACGTTTTGATATATGTATTATTGGTGCGGGTATTGCCGGTATAACCTTAGCACTTTCATTGGATACAAAATTTAATGTTCTATTGCTTGAGGGCGGAGGTATGGATTATTCCGAAGAGTCTCAAGAACTTTATAGGGGAGAAAGTACAGGATTTGATTCCTCATATCCTATAAAACATAGGGGCGGACGTTGGTTGGGAGGCAGTTCAAATCTATGGGCAGGGAGATGTCATCCTTATACAGATTCTGATTTTAAAAAAAGGGAATATATTCAGTATAGCGGTTGGCCAATAAGCAAGAAAGATCTTGATCCATATCATGAAAAGACCAGAGAAATTTTGGATCTCCCGCCAAAGACTCAAAATGTTTTTTATAAAGGTTGGACCGATGTTGTGGAAAAACCTAATGAATATTTTTCACCATTAGATTTTATGTACTCTTTTCCTCCAACAAATTTTAAAATAAAATATGAGGATACGTTGAGAAAAAGCAAGAATATATTCTGCTATGTCAATGCCAATCTTACTGACATGGCGCTGAATGAGGAATTGTCAGATGTTTCAGCTATTCAGGTTCGCAATTATAAAGAAGGTGTTTTTGAAGCATATGCCGATACTTTTGTCCTTGCAGCAGGAGGGATTGAAAATCCTCGTTTATTACTTAACTTCAATAAGCAGCTTTCCAAGGGAATTGGCAATGATAATGATTTGGTCGGACGATTCTTTTCTGATCATCCGCATAGTCATATTGCTTATTTTCTGTTGGAAGATGATGCTGCAGATGCATTCCTCAACAAAGAAAAACCCGAAACAATGCAGTATGCTACAAGTGTGTTGACACCCACTGAAAAATTTCAAGATAAAGAAAAAATGGAAAATTATATTCTTCGTGTAACGCCGAATACTTTCGTTTTTTCCAAAAGTGTACACTTCAGGCATAAATTAAAGAGTATTATTTGTGCTACGGATATCACAAGAAATATTGTTGAAAAGTACACCAGTTGTGAAGATTACGAAGGATATTTCCTATTACTTCAAGAACAAGAACCGAATCCGAAAAGCAGAGTCACATTGGGTGAAGAAAGGGATAGATTTGGGCTGAAACGACCTATCGTCAATTGGACATTTGTGGAAAATGATATGCAGACCGCTAAAAAGGCGATCATCCCTTTTGCAAAAAGTTTCGCTGCTTCTGGGATGGGTCGGGTGAAGATCGATGATTGGGTGTTGCAGAAAAATATACAATTTGATACAAAACATACAAGTGGTGGTTTTCACCATATGGGTACGACACGTATGGCACATTCTCCCAAAGAGGGTGTTGTTGATAAAAATACAAAGGTATTTGGTATTGGTAATCTATATATCGCAGGATCGAGTGTTTTTCCAACAGGGGGATGTGCAAACCCTACCTATACTATTGTGCAGATGACATTACGTCTTGCTGATCATTTGAATGTATAAACTGTGTTTCGGAGAATAAAATATAATAGAATAAGTTTGTGATAAAAGGATGGTTGTATGCTGTTTAATAGCTTTGAGTTTATCTTTGTCTTTTTACCGATTACTTTTTTTGTTTATTTTTATCTCAATCATAAACGGCTCACTGAAGTAGCAAAAGGGTTTTTGGTCTTTGCATCACTTTTTTTCTATAGTTGGTGGAATATTGTTTATTTACCACTTATTCTGCTCTCAATTTTATTTAATTATGTGATAGGTCGACAACTAGCAAATCATGATAAAAATGAAAGGAAGTATTCTAAAAAAGCGTTACTTTCCATCGGTGTGTTTTTCAATCTTTCATTGTTAGGATATTTCAAATATTCGGATTTCTTCATTCGCAATTTCAACATGGTCTTTGATTCAAATGTCCCACTTCTACATTTAGCTTTGCCATTGGCTATCAGCTTTTATACGTTCCAACAGATCGCGTATTTGGTTGATAGTTATAGGAGTGAGACGAAAGAGTATGATTTTTTGAACTATACAGTATTTGTTGCATTCTTCCCTCAGCTTATTGCCGGTCCAATCGTGCATCATGCAGAGATGATGCCGCAATTTGCTAACATTCGAAATAAGGTCAAGAACTATTATAATATAGCGTTAGGACTTTTTATTTTTTCGATTGGTCTTTTCAAAAAAATTGTGATCGCTGATACTTTTGCAACATGGGCTACGAATGGATTTGACAAAGCCGAAGTACTTAATCTGATTGAAGCCTGGTTTACTTCACTGAGTTATACATTGCAGCTCTATTTTGATTTCAGTGGCTATACCGATATGGCCATAGGGATTGCACTCTTATTTAACATTAAATTACCGATAAACTTCAATTCTCCCTATAAAGCAACTTCTATCCAAGATTTTTGGCGTCGATGGCATATGACATTGTCACGCTTTTTGAAAGATTATCTTTATATACCTCTTGGAGGTAACAGAAAAAGTGAGGTAAGGACCTATGCCAATTTGTTCATAACATTTTTACTTGGAGGTATCTGGCATGGCGCTGGATGGACCTTTGTATTTTGGGGTGCTCTGCATGGCCTTGCCCTTGTGATACATCGTTTTTGGAAGAGGATGGGTTTTCGAATGCATGCACTTCTGGGATGGTTCATTACTTTCAACTTTGTGAACGTCAGCTGGGTCTTTTTCAGAGCCAAAGAATGGGATGATGCGATCAAAGTTTTAAAAGGAATGATCGCGATAGATCAGATCTATTTCCCCGTTGCCCTTTCTGGAAAACTACATTTCTTAGAAAAGTATGGCATAGGTTTCAGTCATTTTTGGACCTCTCATATTAGTGCAAATTTTGTGTCATTTATTTGGTTATTTACTGGTCTTATTCTGGTTTTTTTCTTTAAAAACTCCATTGAAATGGCCAAAAACTTCAAATTGTCTTATCGTACAGCATTGTTCTCTGCTATCGCTTACATTGTGAGCATTTTGTCACTCAATAAAGTATCAGAGTTTTTATATTTCAATTTCTAAAGGAGATCAATATGAATAAAATGCAATGGATCCGTATCAACTTTATTATCGTATGTATTGGTGTTTCCTTGATAGCTTCATTTAACTATATTATTGATCGTTATGGATTGAATAATATGGTTCATTTGGAGGGAATTAATACAAACAAGATCAGTAATACAAACATTACTACACGTTTTCAGATCTCTACATTGAGTCATGGTGGCTATGATACACTTTTATTAGGGTCTTCACGGATAGGAGTGATGGACCCTAAAGTTGTCGATAGATATTTGGGAGGTCACTCCTTTAGTTTAGGTCAGCCACGCTCTGTGACATCGATACAATATGATCTTTTCCTTTATGCACTAGAATTTAATACAATCAAAAATGTTGTTTACGGCATTGATTTTCTCTCCTTTAATAAAAATAATATGATCAATACTGAATATCTTGATAAAGAAGAGAAAATCAAAAGTCGAAATAGAGAATATAACTTTGATGTTTATTTTAGTTTTGATTCTTTTATTAAAAATCTAAAGTTTATCAAACACAATATATCGGGTCAGGATGTAAGTAAAATTAAAGAACCAGCAGTCTATCTTCCTGAAAATGGTATGAGAAAACATGTTGTTTATATCGAAGCACTCAAAAATGGAACACTCGATCTAGATAATGAGATACACGAACACCTTCGACAATATTTCGGTGGAAAAGAAAATAATATATATTATAACTATACATTCTCTGATAAATATTTGGAGTACTTCAAAAAGATTGTACGTTATTGTCATGACCATGATATCAGATTATGGGTCTATATGCCGCCTATGTTAGGTGAACATTTTGATGCCATTTATGCTGCAGGCTATTTTGATGAGTATGAACATTATGAAAAAGAGATAGCAAAGATTACTGATTTTATAGATTTTACAGGTATTAATACAATAAGCATGGATAAAGACAACTATTGGGACAGTTCGCATTTAAGAGAAGAGTTCACTCCGGTAGTGATGGCAAGGATATTTTATGACACTTCGGTCAAAGTACCGAATGATTTTGGTGTATTGGTGACTAAAGAAAATGTTGATGCACATCTTGATGCATTAAGAACGCAAGTTCGTCCTTATGATATCAGGCCACTCTTAATAAACAATAACTAAGTAAAAGGAGTTTTGATGGATGATTTGAAGTTTAGAAGACAGTTTTTATTTACTCCGAAGAGATGTGATGGGCTTGATACGTGGATAGTAGAAAATCTAGACACCCATTATTTATATGTCCATCCTGATTGCGAATTTACACGAGTTTCAAGTGAAGGCCTTGATATTATACTGCTTGGTTATATTCTTGATCCTTCATCACCAGAACATACCAATCATGATATTTTATCTAATCTGCTGAAAATCACAAATTTAGAGGAGATACCACTCAAACTTTATCAGTTGACAGGACGTTTTGTACTACTCGTGAAGCATTTGGATAACTATAGGTTTTTTCATGATCCATGCGGTTTAAGAACCTTATTTTATGCCAATGAGGGTGAAGATTTTTTTGCAGCTTCTCAACCGTTATTGTTAGAAATGGTTATACCAATACATAAAATTTCTGAGTATGATCAATACTTTGCATCAGAATATGTCAAAAACAATAGAGAACATTGGATTCCCTCAGGGATATCTTTATATGAGAATGTATCTAGTTTGATCCCAAATCACTATTTGGATACTAGTAGTCCTACACAAGTGAGATATTGGCCTATGCGACCTCTTTGTTCCCAACCATTAGAAACCTCAGTGGATATTTTTACCGAACTTTTATCCAAAATTATGATCTCAGTACACAAACGTTTCAAGGTGGCTTTACCTTTGACTGCAGGTTGGGATACCAGAGTGATATTGAGTGCGTGTAAAGAGATAAAAAAAGATATATGGTTCTATACTTTGAAATTTAGAGATCTTACAGAAATTTCTAATGATATTGAGATACCTACTTCACTTGCTTCCAAGCTGGGATTGGAGTATCACATTATTGATTGTAAAATACCTCTTGATACAGATTTTGCCAGAGTTTATACTGAAAATAGTGATATCCCGCATTTACATGATTGGGGGGAAATGGCTTATGCTATGCATAAAAACTACCCCGAAAAGTATATCACTATCAAAGGAAATTGTTCGGAGATAGGACGCTGTTCATATACTTTGGTGACTGGCAAACAGCGTTATCAAGCAAATCCTGATTCTGATCTTTTGGGATATGAAGATGAATGGAGAGAAATTGACTTTATTCAGAAGGGAGTGATGCAGTGGATTGATGACATCAAATTAGACGAGAAGTGTATGGGATATGATATTTATGATCTGTTCTATTGGGAACATCGTATGGGTAGCTGGCAAGCACGTAACCAGCTTGAGTTTGATATTGTTCAAGAAGCATTTACCCCATTTAATAGTAGGCAATTGCTGGATATCATGTTACGTATAGATCCACAATATAGGTGTGCTCCGAGTAACCTACTTTTCAAACTGACGATGAAAAAACTTTGGCCTGAAGTGATGACTGAGTCAATCAATCCCAAACAAGTAGAAAGTGAAATAAAGAGTCTAATCAAAGCGATCTTAAAAAAAATGGGGCTTATTTTAAAACGGTAATAAAGTATGTATAAAAAATTTCTTAACCTTATAATTAAATATATTTTTTAATTACTACTAATATAATTAAAAATTTATAAAATAATGTTAGAATTGAAAAGATATAAAATAATATTGGAATTGGAGAGTGAGTAGGAGTATAATTTATTGTAACGCAGATAGGAGATGAACATGGAATGGTTAAATTTTCGGTCATTGATAAAAAAGTTAAGTATAGTTTTATTCTGTTTATATGCTTCATTATCATTTATTGAAGCAGCAGATAGGATAATGCCGTTTGGAGACTCTATAACCAAAGGGTATGTTACTGGTGTTACTCCAGCAGATGAGTGGGGTTACCGTGGTCTACTGTGGACAAAGCTAAGAGAGAGCGGACATACTCTAAACTTTGTTGGTGATGAAACTTCTGGAGAGAATTATACTACTATCGATCCTACATTTGATGCGAATCATAGTGGTGTGAATAATGAGACCACAGCAGACCTTCTTTTAAGAACAAATGCAACCTTGATAAATAATGATCCACAGGTTGTATTGCTACATATCGGTACGAATGATATAGATCAAGGTCTTGATCTTAATACATCTGTAACGAACGTCAATACTACACTTCAAAACATTTATGATTATAATAGTAGTATCAAAGTATTTCTTGCACGTATTATCAATTTAAAAAGTGATGCAGATCCCATTTTAAGAGCTAATATCACTGCTTATAATGATGCTCTTGAAACGATGGCAAATACCCGTATCGAAAATGGTGACAATCTTCAAATAGTCAATATGGAGAGTGGAACAGGTATCGATTATACTACAGATATGGCGGGTCCCTTCCATCCAAATCAGAACGGTTATGACCTTATGGCAAAGCATTGGTATGCTGCACTGAATGGTGAAGTTCATCACTGGTCACTAGATGAGAATACCGGTACTATTTTCCTTGATGCGATGGGAAGTGCCGATGGTACATGTACGGGAAATTGTCCATCACCTTCTGCCGGGATTAAAGATGGAGCACAACTCTTTGATGGTACAACTGAAGTAAACATAACAGAAACAGCAACGTTTGATATGCCTGCTGATGCAAACTTTACAATAGAATTATGGGTACAAACGACTGATAGTGGAGCACTTAAAGTTATGATCGGACGGGATGACGGTACGACGACAAGTCTGCATTGGTGGATCGGTATGGAGAGTACAGGGGAAGTACTCTTTACATTACAGGACAGAGATGGTGTGGGTGCGGCATATCCAACGATCAAAAGTACTACACCGATCAATGATGGTGACTGGCACCATATTGCAGCAGTCAGAGATGGAAGTACGGGTGATACAATTCTATATGTAGATGGTAGTGCAGAGGCTTCATACAACTTTACATCAACTGGAGGATTTGCAGCAAGTACACCTGTAACGATAGGTTATTTCATTAATGATGGCTCTGCAGGCTTCTATTTTGATGGTGTATTGGATGAGATATTTGTATATAACAGGGTATTGAGTGCTACAGAGATACAGGCACACTATAATGATTCTGCAATGCAGATTACGACTGCACCTGTGACTTTTGCTGAAGTAGGTGTCCTGTACTACTATGATGCTAATACGAGTAAGGACCCTGTGGATGCTTTTGATTGGACTATCAGTAAGCCTGCAAGCTGGATGAGTATCAATGTGGATGGTGAAGTGAGTGGGACGCCAGATAGTGTTGCTAACCTTGATGTAAATATCACAGCAATGAAGGGTATAGAGACTGCTACACAAAATTATGTACTAAAAGTTAGAGATAGATCATTACTTCCTTTAGAAATGGTACACTACTGGAAACTCGATGAAGGAAATAATACAACGACCTACCTTGACTCCTACTCTGCTGTGGATGCTACATGTACGGGAAGTACTTGTCCGATATCTACTATAGGACAGGTGTCAAATGCACAACTCTTTGATGGAGCAGAAGATGGTCTAAACGTATCAGATGCATCGACCTTTGATGTACCTGCTGATGCTAATTTTACGATAGAGTTATGGGCAAAAACAAATCATACTGGTACTCTTACAGTTATGATTGGACGGGATGATGGTACGACGACCAGTCTGCATTGGTGGATCGGGATGGAGAGTACAGGGGAAGCACTCTTTACATTACAGGACCGAGATGGTGCAGGTGCGGCATATCAAACGATCAAAAGTACTACACCGATTAATGATGGAGCATGGCACCATATAGCAGCAGTTAGAGAAGGAAGTACGGGTGATACGATTTTATATGTAGATGGTACTGAGGAGAGTTCATTCAACTTTACTTCGACTGGTGGATTTGCAGCAAGCACACCTGTAACGATAGGTTATTTCATTAATAATAGTTCTGCAAGTTTTTATTTTGATGGTATGTTAGATGAGATAGCTGTTTATGGCAGTGCATTGAGTCCATTTGAAATTACACAACACTATCAGAACGGTCTTTCTGGTAATGAGTCTGAGGTATTGGGAGATACTACGGCACCTGTCATTACCATCACTGGTAACACCAATGTTGATGTAGAGGTAGATACTACTTACAGTGATGCTGGTGCAACTGCTACAGACAATCTTGATGGTGATATCACAGGAAGTATAAATACAGTTAATCTGGTTGATACAACGGTGTTGGGTACTTACAGTGTCAACTATAGTGTAAGTGACCGTGCAGGCAATTCTGCAGAAGCAAACAGGACCGTGAATGTGGTCGATACACAAGCACCGGTTATTATACTGAATGGTGATACGAATATTACTATCGAAGTTGGTACAGCATATAGTGAACTTGGAGCAACAGCAACTGATAACTATGATGGTAATCTTACAACAAGCATCGAGATTAATGCTTCAAGTGTTGATACCAACACAGTAGGAGTCTATACAGTAATCTATGATGTTAATGATTCTTCAGGAAATGTTGCAGAAGTGACTAGAACAGTCAACGTGGTTGATACACAGGCACCGGTTATTACACTGAATGGTGATGCGAATATTACTCTAGGATTAGGAAGTACTTACATCGATGCAGGAGCAACAGCAACAGACAATGAGGATGGAAACCTCACAGGCAGTATCGTTACAGTGAATCCGGTTAATACCAACACAGTAGGAGTCTATACCGTAACTTATGATGTCAATGATTCTTCAGGGAATGCTGCAGCACAAGTGAGCAGAACTGTTAATGTAGTAGGCTGGTTTACAGTTACTTCTGATAGTAATAGTAGTATATATACTGTTGGAGACACAAGAGTGGAACTGGATCCTACTTTATTTAACATAACAGTTGGTAATGATAAGATCGTTTTTGAAGAGATAGGTTCAGAACCAAAACTATATATCGAATTGATGAGTGATGGCACAGTAGTGACAGGATATAGGCAAGGTACTGGAGATGATTCTACTGTGACAATTGCATTTGCTGCAGGAACTAAAGTGAGTGTAGGTGCGGATATGGTGCTTCTTATTGAGACACTGCTCGTAAATGATTTAACATTGGGAGGTGCGTTATGAAAAATACATATATAAAACATATAGCTTTGACTGTATTGATGGGACTTTTCCTGAATGCATGTGGTGGTGGAAGTAGTAGCAGTAGTACTAACTATAGTTCTGCTACACTTAAGGTTCCTTCTTGTGGAATTACTGATGACTTGGGTAAATCAGTTGCTGAAGATGTGACAGGAAAGACCATACAAAAAATGGAGGATGGAGCCGAAGTACGAATCTGGCACTCTCCGGATTCTACGAAATTGGCATGTATGATCAGTGGAGAGGCAGTCATTGTAGATAATTAAATTAAGTTTTGTATATAAATTAGGAACTTTTGATTTGAGTTGTTAGATAAATTTATATGCATAATTGTCATAAAGAGTAAAAATGTTAAAGAAAAATCCTTTGGTTTCAGTTATTATTCCTACGCATGGTAGAAGTCATTTACTTAGGCGTGCTATCGAATCGGTTTTAAATCAAACGTATGATAATGTTGAAATTATTATTGTTGATGACAATGATAGTAATAGTGAACATAGAGATCATACTGAGAAATCACTACAGGATTATCTGCGGAACGATCAAATCATGTATCTGAAACATGAAAAAAATGCAGGTGGTTCAGCAGCTCGTAATACTGGGATCAAAGCATCACATGGGAAATACATTGCATTGTTAGATGATGATGATGAATGGTTCCCTCAAAAACTTCAAAAGCAGATTTCATATTTTGAATCATTGGACACAGATGTTGGTGTCATCTATTGCAGTTATATTCTTCAGGAGCATGATAAGGATGTGGAGATCATACGTGATGACAAAGGAGATCTTACCAAGGCACTTTTAATGCTGGAGTTTGATCCAGGAGCAAGTTCAACATTGGTTTTCAGAAAAAGTGTTTTAGATGAGATACATTACTTTGATGAAAAGTTTGCCAGGCATCAAGATCTAGAGATACTGATACGTGTATGTCGTCATTATTTGATAGATGTATGTCCGGAAGTTTTATTGAAGATCAATGGTCATAATTTTCCTTCCCCTTATAAAATTGAGCAAGTACAGCAGTTATTTTTGGAGACATTTCATGAAGATATTGACCGTTTAGCATTTTGGGACAAACGATATGTCTATGCAAGGCATTATATGCAATTGGCAAGTTTGTTTTTACACGAGAAAATGATGTTGCAAGTTGTAAAATATTATTTAAAATCTATACTAAAGTTTCCAATGATGTTATTTCATAATAAAGTAAACACAAGGGTGAAGTTATTTATTATGAATAGGTTATGTAAAAAGGTATAGTGATGAAAGTTTTATGGTTGGCACCTATTCCTTTAATTGATGATAAGGATTCTCACCCGGCACCCTGGATTATTACTTTGGCAAAAGAGCTTGTAGATCATGGAATTGATTTAACTATTTTAAATTATAGTTCTCTGTTGGAAAGTGAAATTCTAAAAAAGGAGTATCAAGGAATACACCTTATTTATATTAAATCACCAAAATTAAAGCTGGATATTTTGACATTGTATCAGCTCCGTATCAAAAAAATGAGAAATTATTTGAGATCCATCGTTCATGATTATGATCTTCTGCACATTCATGGAACTGAGCATCAGTATGAAGTCATGGCATTAAAACTCGATATTCCAAAACTGATCTCTATCCAGGGTATCATGAATGAAGTTATTAAAGTGATACCAATGATATCTAATGTAAAAATATATATAGAATGGAAGATATCATCTTTTTATGAAAAAATATATCTGCCTAAATATACATATTTTTCATGTCGAACTCACTGGGATTCAGGCTACATTCAGTCCATTAATTCTCAAGCTAAAATTTATAATATTTGGGAAATGATACGATTCGATTTTTTTGATGATCATTTTTCTGATGAAAAAAAGAATATATTATTTGTTGGTGGAAAAAGTCCGATAAAGGGTCTGGACAAACTTCTACAAGCATTTAATAGCTCTTTACAGGAAAAAGGTTTGAAGCTGATTGTTCTGGGTAACTGTAAATCAACCGATATTGAGAACATGATAGAAAAACATGGTTTAATGCATATTGATATCAATAATATAGATTGCCGAGGTCTACAAAATGTTGAAGGGATGATAGAAGCATATGAAGAATCCTTTTGTCTTGTTCACCCTACATATATTGACAATAGTCCAAATAGCGTATGTGAGGCACAGCTTTCCGGTCTTCCTGTGATTGCAACAGATGTTGGTGGTGTTGCATCTTTAATTGAAGATAGAAAGACGGGACTTTTGATAGGTCAAAATGAAAAAGAGATAGAGCTTGCTGTTAATACGCTTTTGCAAGACGATGATCTAACAAAAAAACTTTCTGAACAATCTAGAAAAATTGCAAGACATAGACATAATCCAAGAGAGATCTTAGACGATACCGTAAAGATGTATAATACTATTATAAGTGAGAATGCATGAAGATATATGCCTTGATGATGAGAGTTTTGCAATACTTAAAAGTCAGTACTATGGATTTTATAACACAAAAGATCACTTTTGTATTAATGAAGATGAAATTCGTAGATATTTCTAGCGGGCTAAAATCATCAGGGGTACCCAAAATGTTTATACATCGCCATGGTAAATTGAAAATTGGAAGAAACTTTAAAATGAACAATACGATTGAAAGTAATCCTGTAGGTAGAAATTTTCAATGTATTTTCAAAGTAAATAAAAATGCTTTTTTACATATAGGGGATAATGTTGGTATGTCCGGAACCACTATCGTATGTTTAAAGGAGATCACTATTTCAGACAATGTGATGATCGGCGGTAATACGTGTATATATGATACCGATTTTCATTCACTCGATTTTCATGAAAGAAATCAAGTAAATGAAGATATAAGTAAAGCTTGTAAAAAAAGTGTTTTAATTGAAAAAAACGTATTTATAGGTGCACATGTAACAATCCTGAAGGGTGTCCATATAGGAGAAAATTCAATTGTTGGTGCATGTTCGGTTGTGACCAAAAATATTCCAAAAAATGAAATTTGGGCTGGTAATCCAGCTAAGTTTATACGGAAACTTTAATGATTATTAATAAAAGAACATTTACAGATTATTCCATACTTACTCTATTTATAGCTATGTCCGGAGTACCAGCTTTTAAATCTAAGTTACTAACAGTGCTTGAATTTTCTGTTTTAGTCCTCATATTTATATTACGAAGAAAAAGTTTTGATGTAAGATTTTTATTTTTCTTTATTTTAATCATCGGCATCACGCTCTTACAAGCACTTGAGTTTCAATTTTTTTCGCTAGTGACAAATTTTGGATTGTTGATCATGGTTCTTTCCGCTTATCTTATAGTGAAAATACTGGATGATAAATTTATACTATACTATATCAATATACTATATTATATCGCCATTGTCTCTCTTGTATTTTTTATTCCCTTTACTTTGTTCCCTTCTATTGCATCATTTTTTACTCATAGCATTACACCTCTTTTTGATAGACTTCACTCACCACACGATAGTTTCATTTTCTATAATATAACATATAAAGAGGGATACTTGAAAAATAGTGGACCATTTTGGGAACCAGGTGCTTATACCGGATATTTGATCATAGCATATGTATTTAATTTTTTTAGAGAGTCCGTAAAAATGACTAAAAAAAATATTGTGTTTCTTTTAACCATATTTACAACTATCTCCACAACGGCATATATGACCATATTTATTTTCTTATTTCTTATTTATTATGAAAAATTTAAAAATATTGTTTTCAAAGCAAGTATGACTACAGTTGTAATACTTATAGGAATCTATGCATATAACTCTTTTGATTTTCTAGGTGAAAAAATTGAAAGACAAATAAAATTCGCGCAGACAATGGGTATTCAAAAAAGTAACGATACACAAAGATTTTTATCTATACTACGAGATATGGAAGATTTGAAAGGACACGAATTAATCGGTAGGGGAGGACATGATAAGACAAGATATGATTTAGCTCCTACAGATAAACTTCTCCAAATAAGAACAGTGGGTATCACTGATGTTCTTGTAAGAGTGGGGATAATTGTTTTTATCATCATGTTTTATTTTTTATATAGATCAATTTGTATCTATTTACTGAGTATGCAAGAAAAAAATAAAATCTACTGTATAGCTATATTTCTGTCAATTATTTTTACATTGATCTCAGAGACCTATTTTTTGTATCCGATGTATTGGAGTTTATTATTTTTACAATTTATATATGGAGAAAAAGAAAATGAAAAGAGTAGAATAGTGTATGTATAATTAAGAGTGTGAGTGATAGAATAAATATAGTGACATATTTATTCTAGATTATTCACATATAGGACAACAGGGGATCGGTAAAAAATATTTTTATAAAATAGGAAACGAAATTTTGACTGAAAGTAATGATTATCCGCTTGTAAGTATCATAACTGTTGTATATAATGATGAAAGATCACTTCGTAAAACAATAGAAAGTGTTATTGGTCAAACATATAAAAATATAGAGTTTATTATCATTGATGGTGGATCAACAGATGGTACAGTGAATGTCATCAAAGAGTATGAAAAACACATCAATAGATGGATCAGTGAGCCTGATAAAGGTGTATATGATGCTATGAACAAAGGATTGAGGCTTGCCTCAGGTGAATGGATAAACTTTTTAAATGCAGAAGACACATTTTATTCTAATGATACTGTTGGAGATATTTTTTATAATAAGAACAATCATCACTTCAAATTGATTTATGGGGACTGGATTAATGTAAATAGTAAAGATATGTATTACGAGGCGCACGCTATTCCATATCTTAATAATAGACATTTAAAATCTCGTTTTCAAATGAATCATCAGTCATTATTCGTGAAAAATAATCATATACCAAATTTTGATTTAACCTATAAAATCAAAGCAGACTATCAATGGGTCATTGATATCGTCAAAAATGTGGAGGATAAAGACATTCTTTATATTCATAAACCATTTGTGAAGTATGATTGTGAAGGGCTCTCCTCAACTTTTTTGTTAGTGAATGTTAAAGAATATATCTATTTGACAAAAAGAAATTTTGGATTCTTGCAAGTATTGAAAAATTGTAAAATCTATTTCATTTATCTGATAAGATATATTTTATTGTTAAGTAAGAAATTGATAAATGAAAAATGGGGATTCAGATGGAAATGATCCAAAGCCTGGATAGTATATTTCAATTTTAGGTACGTTGAAATGAGTTCTATCTTTAGAAAGTGAGGTAAGCAGTATTGAAATCAATTATTTATGTAACATCACGGAGATTACTTCCTCTCAACTCCGGTGATAAAGTATTAACATTTAATATTTTAAAGCGGCTTTCAAAGATCTATGATATTCATTTATATAATCTTAATGAGGGAAGTGCGTATACTAAAGATGAAATTTTAAAGATAAAAAAGATAAGTAAGTCATTTAAAACAGTGCAATTTGATAATAGTCATTCATTGTTTAAGATTTTAAAAAGTCTTTTTTTGAATAAAATGTACTTGAAAGTAAAAACGTATAATAAACAGATAGAAAAAGATTTGACAGATTTTTTAAATTTGGATTTAAATGCTGAATATATTGTATGGGATCATCTACGATCTTCTTTGTTTTTTTCATCAAACAAGTTTAAAAACATCTTGATCGAACATAATAATGAAGCAGATATATTCTTTGAAAGAGCGGAAAAAGAAAGAATTCCATTAGTGAAATATCTCATCAAGAAACAAGCAAGATTTTTGAAAGCATACGTTGAAGATATCCATACCAAAATGGATCGAATTATATATTTGAATAAAAATGATTTTTTAAATTTTGTAGAAAAAAAACCGAAAAAATATATTTTAATGGATAAATTATTAATTGATTTTGAACACAATTCATATGAGATTAAACAAAATACCGATGAAAAAATAAACTTATTATTTGTTGGAAGTCTAGACTGGTATCCTAATATTGATGCCCTTGAGTGGTTTTTGGAAGAAGTATTTCCATATTTAAAAAATAAAAATAATTATCATCTAGATATTGTTGGTAGAGATCCAAGTAAAGCATTCATTAAAAAAATTAACAAGTATTCTAATGTAGATTTACATAGAAATGTTCCTTCAGTCGAAGAATACTATTTGAGAGCTGATATTGTTTTAATGCCCATCAGAAGGGGTTCAGGCATCAATATTAAAGTACTTGAAGCTCTCTCTTACGGCATACCTATTGTGATGACTTCATTTGCTAAACGTGGATATGATGGATTGGACTTTATACCCGGTGCAGATAAAGCCGAATCGTTTGCTGCAAATATTGATCAGCTTGCAGATATCATGAATAGAAAAGAGTTGTCCGTAAAAGAATTAATGTATTATGATGATTATCAAAAAAATACTGATCTAGTCATAAGAAATTTATTTGATACTTTTTAAATAAATAAAAAATCAATAATGGGGTAGAAATGAATCAGCAGCAATTAATAGAAAGTCTGAAAAAAACATATTTTTATAAATGGTTGAGACATAATTTATATGAGACCAAGATTTCTGATTATCATCAAACTATTTTAGATAATGCTAAGGCAAGTGATTACATTATTGAGTTAATACAAAATGATAAACCTTTTATGGTATCTAGACTTGGAAGTATAGAGTTAAAAGTATTAAAAAC
Source organism: Sulfurovum xiamenensis (assembly GCF_030347995.1). Classification (NCBI taxonomy): domain Bacteria; kingdom Pseudomonadati; phylum Campylobacterota; class Epsilonproteobacteria; order Campylobacterales; family Sulfurovaceae; genus Sulfurovum; species Sulfurovum xiamenensis. Next base: position 65,382 of record NZ_JAQIBC010000007.1, on the reverse strand, counting down.
TTTTTACAAAAAAAGAAAATATACGAACAAATTAAGATATTCCATAAAAAACAATGCAGGTGTATTTCCTACAGATAATAATACTTTAGATGAATTTGCTAAATTGTATTTTAAATCTAGTTCAAATATTGATTTACTTGGAATATGGTTTAATCCTTTTGAGGATGTAGTCGCAAATAAATTTTGTCCTAATGCACAGTTAACTGAACTTAGAAATTTAGAACCATACTTTTCTAGCAATCCCTGGTCCTATTACTTAAAAGGGAAAAAGGTACTAGTAATTCATCCTTTTACCAAAAGTATTCATGCACAATATAAAAAACGTGTTAAATTATTTCAGGACAAAAATATTCTTCCAGAATTCAATTTGATTACTTTACCGGCAATACAATCTCTAGGTGGGAATTCTGAATTTGAAACTTGGTTTAATGCCTTAGATTATATGCAAAATGAAATAAAAAAAACTGATTTTGATATAGCAATTATTGGTGCAGGTGCCTATGGTCTCCCGTTGGCTTCATATATAAAAGATATTGGAAAGAAATCGATACATTTAGGAGGGTCAACACAAATGTTGTTTGGCATTTATGGAAGAAGATGGAAAATTGATCCAGGTTTTCAACATTTAATTAATGACAATTGGATAAAACCGTTAGAAAGTGAGAAACCCCCAAATGCAGCATTAGTTGAGAATGCTTGTTACTGGTAAATTTTGATCCCATTCCCCTCTATTCACTGACAACTATACAGGAATAGAGGTATCAAGTGTGGCACTCCTGTTATGCACCTATGTTATTAGGGTCACTTAATCCAGCCCCACTTTTTGCTGTTGGTACACTTCCTGTGTAGTTCTGCGTACACGTATTATTAACATTAGTTCCTACTGTATTAATACAAGTACCAGTTCCATTCATAATAAATATGCTATTATCACTTGTATTAGTAGAGCTATCTACGCTGTATACAGATATTCCAGTAGACCCTGATTTTGTATAAACTGTGTTATTATAACAAGCACCTCCAACTACATTACCGCCACCTATATTGTTGCTGATACTGACAGCTGGAGAGCCGATGGTATTGACAACCGTATTGTTATAAAAATTTGGCAATATTAGTTGTGAACCTGCAACATCTAATCTAAATATAGCTACACCGTTAATGTAATTATCATGTATGTCTGCATTATGTCCTGTATAAGAAAATACATATCCTGTGGATTTTACTTCTATATGATTATTATATATTTCAGTTTCCGTTCCTGTCACATTTCCATATTGAGAAGTCCACGTACCTAAACTTAAAGCTTGTCCTCGTATATTAAGGAGTTTATTATGATGGACTTTTACATTTTCAGATAAGATTTCTATAGCCATTCCTGATTCATCAATATAATTATTATATATCTCTGCACCATAACTGGTCATACGTATATAGCTAATCGCACCATGACCACTTCCGTTAAGAATACGGTTGTTAAACATTTTAAAATTAGGCATTCCATCTTCTCTACCTTGACCTACATTGATATATTCAAAATCAAAATACCCGCGACAATTACTGCTCGTATTATTATATACTTTCATATTAGGAAACGATCTGCCGTCAGCCACTCTAGGAAATACCTTTAGAAAATTTAATGCTCCATTTGAGCCATCTGATGTACAGTTCCTTATCTCTATACCATCTGCAATACCACCATTATCCCAAAATGTGATCATTCCATAATTTTGAGCTGTTGTATATCCAGATTCCAATTTAAAGTGTAACCCATCAATAATTAGATTATCCGGAACTGTATGGAATCCAAATCCCCATAAGCTTGTTCCACTATTAGAATTGCCTTCATCATGGAATTTAATAGTACCTCCACCAAATAAAGCTTCAATTCTTGAATGAATTTGAACTTTATGTAGTCTAAAAGTGTATCCTGCAGGGAAATATAGATTTGTTACTTCCGGATGGTCATTGAAGATTGCTTCTAATGCAGCTGTGTCATCAGTAGAACCATCACCTTTCAGACCATAATCAAGAACATTGAAGTAACTAGAAGGTAAGGGTGTTTCAACCCAACCGTCAGCTACTGGCGTGCTTGGTGTAGGTTGTGTTTCTACATTTGGATATAACCCACTTTCTGTCATGGTAAACTCTATTCCCATCAATGTTGTAAATCCCACTATTAATAGTAAAATTATCTTTTTCATTTTAATCCTTTATTATTTTAATCTTCAACAATTTCGCCAGAAGCTATTGCTTCTATTATAGCATTATATTCCGCACCATACTTATCTTTATAATTATAGGCAGCAAGCTGAAATCTTTTTCCAGGTATGACTTCGATTTCAAATAGCCCATTCTCATCTGTAGTAAGATCACTACTGATCCAGTTGTCTCCTATGGCAAATAGTCGTGCATCACTGATAGGTGCACCATTTTTATCGACAATATGACCACGATAGATACCGATCTCTTCCTCAATGGCTAGGTTTAGGCTCCATGTACCAGGATGTGAAATCTCTCCTCTATATGTTCCATCTGATTGACGTTCGGCATAACCTTCTTCTATCCATAATCCCTGCTCATAATCATAATACCAAAGAGGAAGAATATTTTCTGTTGTTCCTGTAACTGAAGAAAGTACTAAAGTAATATTCTCTGAAATGCCCAGTGAAGTACCATTATTATCTTTCAATTCTACTGACATGAATCCGTATGAGACAAATGGCACTAGCACTCCATTAGTGTTCATCCCCTCAAACGATCCATTAAAAGCATCTCTTCCTGCATCTGTCATAGTATCTTTAAAACTCCAACGACCATAAACAATCCCATTATAGACATTTCCGACTGCATCTGTATGGATCGCACCTGCAGGTATTTCAACAGCACCGCCAGTTGCACCATTTTGGCTGTCATACGTCCATTGTTGGCCATGGTCATGCATTTTATACTCTAAATAATTCGAAGAAGTTGTATTATCCCCAGATAACTTTTTGATCTGAATTTTGGTACTTCCAAGGATATACCCTTCTTTTTTAAAGTTGATAACTGCTTCTTCATCTTCAGTAAGGTCAGATAATATATAGAACCCATTTTCATCGGTTTTTGCAGTATGCGATCCAATACTGACTTCGACATTTTCCAAACCTTGCCCTGTAGTACTCTCTTTAACTTGCCCTTCATGTATAGTTTTTGAACTTATTGTCTCTGTAGAAGTAGATGACCCACTACCTCCACAACCTACAAGTAAAGCTGTACAAGATGTGATAAGTATGTTTTGTTTGATCTTGTTAAGTATAGACATTCATTTAATCTCTTTCTTTTATTAAAAATATTTTGTTGTGAAGCAGGATTTGTTGTGAAGTAAGAAAGGAGATTTTCTCTAAGAACGAAACTATAGTATCAAACAAATATAATAGGCAGCTAGGCTATCTCATTAAAAATGAGACCCTTGGCTTTCCGTCCCTATTTCACAACAGGTTTAGCTTTTTTCACTAACTGTAAGAATTATATTGAAATACAATTACCTCAATATTACTCATATTAATTTTATATTCTGTCTTCGACAACTTCGCCAGAAGTAATTGCTGATATTGAACCATTATATTTGGCTTCATATTTATCTTTGTAGTTATAGGCTATCAGTTGGAAACTATTTCCAGGTATTACTTCGATCTCAAATAGACCATTTTCATCAGTAGTGAGATCACTACTGATCCAGTTATCTCCTATGGCATATACTCTTGCATCACTGACTGGGGATCCGTCGACATCAACAATATGACCTCGATAGATACCGACTTCTTCCTCAACTGTTTGACTCAGACTCCATGTACCAGGGTGTGATATCTCTCCACGATATGTTCCATCTGCTTGCCGTTGGGCATAACCTTCTTCGATCCATAATCCTTGGTCGTAATCATAGTACCAAAGTGGAATGGTATTTGCTGTTGTTCCTGTGACGGATGGAAGTACTAAAGTTATATTATCAGATAAACTCAATGAGACATTATTCTCATCTTTTAATTCTACTGATGTAATGGCATAGGAGACAAATGGAACAATAATCCCATTGCTATTCTCCCCCTCAAAAGATCCAGGAAAGGTATCTCGTACTTCTGTTGACATGGTATCTTTAAAAGTCCAACGACTATAAACAATTCCATTATAGATATTTCCTACTGTATCTGTATGAATGGTACCTGCAGGTATTAAAACTGCACCACCTGTGGCTCCACTTTGGCTCTCATAAGTCCATACTCTACCATTAGTCCATTCCCCACTATAGGCATACATAGTATATTCTAGATAATTTGTAGAAATTGTACCATCTCCGGATGTCTCTGTGATCTGGATCTTGGTACTACCGAGAGGGTATCCCTCTTTTTCAAAGTTTACTACTGCTTCATCAGTAACCACTATATTATTAAGTGTATAGTATCCATTTGCATCGGTTTTTGTAGTACATCCGGCAATTGTGACTGTAACATCGGCTAGACCAGTACCTGAAATACTATCTTTAACCTGTCCTTGTTGCATTGCAGGCCCACTTTGACATACGGGTGCCGGTTCAGTTACGACTGGATCAGTTGGCGCAGGTTCAGTTACAATTGGGTCCGTTACGATTGGATTAGTTGGCGCTGGTTCCGTGACAGTCGGTTCTGTTGTGTTTGTTTCTGTTGGTGCTGGGTCCGTTACGATTGGTTCTGTTGGCACTGGTTCAGTTATGATCGGTTCCGTGACAATTGGTTCTGTAGGAACTGGATCAGTTACAATCGGTTGTGTACTTGCAAGTGTTGTAAATGTGTTGTCACTACTTACAATGAGTCTACCTCGCTCATCTTCAGAGACTGTTCTATAGTGATATTCTGTAGCAGCTTGTAAATTTGATAAGGTTACAGTACCTTCTTCTTGTACTGTAACTACTGAACCATACTTATTACTTGTACCATACTCTACAGATTTTGTAGTATATCCATAGGGATTCCATTCGATGGTGGCAGAATCTTCTGTAGCTGTGACAATGATATCAATCTTCACTACTTTTTCTGTTGGGGCTGTAGTGAGATCTGTTGTAGTTGAATCTGTTGTAGTCGCTGTTCCTCCACCGCCACAACCTGCAAGCAATGTTGCAAAAGACAGTATAAGTACATTATGTTTGATATTGTTAAGTCTAAACATTCGTTTATATTCCTTCTGTGTATGAACGTGTATTGTTGTGAAGAAAATATATTGAAAGGTAGGGGGAGGGAGTTCTTCTATGAAGAATTGAATAAACCACTATAAATATAGCATTACTTTGTTGTGTTCAACAAAGGCAACTAGGCTATCTCATGAATCATTATTATGAGACCCTTGGCTTTCCGTCCCTACTTCACAATAGGTTTAGCTTTTCTCACTAACTTGGTGGGAATTATATTGAAAGAGCATTACCTCAATATTACCCACATGCCTGAATTTTTATTAGGATTAGGATTATAAACTTTATATAAAAGTTATAATTTATTAAGAGACATCGTTTGAGATACGATATGTCAAAATAAATGCAACCCAGCTATCTTTTTTTCAAAAGACCTGAAGCTTTCCGTCCCTGCTTCACAACAGGTTTGGCCTAATACTTTTATTAATATAACTTATGATTAAGTAGTATCTTAAATCATAGTTGTACCGGAATAATACATAATTAAACTGAAAATAATATAAAATTAAAATATATGTTTATAATCAATTTATTTGATGAAATATAAATTTAGATTACTGTTGCTTCACCATTTTGTATTTTGATAATATAATATATTTAGCTATGATGTAATAATATAAAATATAAATATTTGGTAGTTTGGAGTGATTTATATGTGGACAGACAGAAGGCGTAAATCTTGGAAAAATGATATTTTTTCTGTTATCGGCTTAATTATAATTGATTCACTCTCTTTTTTTACTTCAGTAGGTATCGCCTATGCATTTAGTACATTAATCTCCTTTGAAGTGTTAAGTCTAGATTCCCTTGAACTTAGTACTTTAAAGGACTACGCTTGGCTGTCTATCATATATTTAATTGTTATAAGCTATGAAGGTTTGTATTCTAGAAGGGAAACCTTTTCAGAAGAGTCACGAATTCTTGTTAAATCACTTATTTTATCTACCACTATAGCTCTTATTATTGGATTTCTGGAGCATTTATCCATGTCATTCATTATCTTACTGTGGCTTACTAGTATGATGATCTTTCCTATGTTTAGACTCTATGGTAAAAATCTTTTATATCGTTTAAAAATATGGTATGAGCCTATTCTTATACTTGGGAATAATGGGCCAGGAAGAGAATTTGCTGATAAAATGATGAAAAACCATTTTCTTGGATATAAGGTAATAGGGTTCTTGGATGATGGTAGATCTCTTGAAAATAATGAAGTGCATATCCCAAATGAACATTATAAAGTTTTGGGTGAGATCAAAGACTACTGTGATATAGCAAGAAAATATCATGTCAATATTGCATTGATTTCTTTACCACATTTTGAGAAGGAAGAAATTTCTGCTTTAGTGCTTGAAGTAGAGCAGTGTTCAAGGCGTGTTATTATAGTGCCACATGCAAAAGGTATAGCAATGCAAAACACCAAACTTTTACATGTACTCTCAAACAATACATTTTTACTGGAACTCAATAATAATTTAAGAAAAAGAAATAATCTGTTTTGGAAAAACACTTTTGACATACTGATAGCACTGATCCTGTTACCTTTAAATATACCTGTCGTTATGATTATCGCTATTCTCATTAAAATTGATTCAAAAGGACCAGTCGTTTTTTCTCAAAAAAGATTGGGACAGTATGGTACATATTTTCAATGTTTTAAATTTCAGACCATGTATGAAAATAGCGATGAGATCCTAAAAAAATATTTAGAAGAAAATGAGGAAGCAGCAGCAGAGTGGAAAAAATACAAAAAACTTAAATCATATGACCCCAGAGTTACAAGAGTAGGGAAAATACTTAGAAAAACATCTTTGGATGAACTTGCTCAGATTATTAATGTGCTTAAGGGAGAGATGAGTTTTGTGGGTCCAAGACCTTATCTCCCCAGGGAGAGAGAAGATATGGGGAAACAAGCCAGTATCATTTTAGAAGCTAAACCAGGTATTACAGGCCTATGGCAGGTTTCAGGCAGAAATAAACTTACATTTGATGAGAGAGTGACACTTGATTCATGGTATGTATATAATTGGTCATTATGGTCAGATATATTTATACTGATCAAAACGATTAAAGTAGTTTTGAAAAGAGAGGGGTCTTGTTAATTAACACTCCCCTTACAAATATTTTCAGTCATCTTTAAAAACCCTTACTTTGATAAATTGGACAAATAACAGGCCAATAAACAGTGAATTAGTCACTAAATATCTTTTCCACAATCTTTTGGGGTCTTGAATCAACCTATAAAGCCATTCAAGTGAATAGTTTTGCATCCATTGTGGTGCTCTACTTTTTAAGTTAGCATATACTTCTAATGCTCCTCCTAAGCCTATCATGCAGCTATTGATTTTATTTTTATGCTCAGACATCCATTTCTCCTGTTTTGGACATCCAAGTGCTACAAAAACAAAATCAGGATTATGCTTGTTGATGATCCTTACTATATGCTCTTTTTCTTCATGTGACAAAGTTCTAAAGGGGGGTGAATATATATGTAGTTTTAAGTTTGGGAACTCATTCTTGGCCTTTGATACAATAGCCTTTAATACTTCATCGGTTGAACCGTATAAGAAAATTGATAAACCTTTTTCTTCAGAAATATGCATAAGATCAGGCATTAAGTCCATACCTGCAACTCTATCCTGATCTACACTGTAAAGCATCTTCATGGCTTTAGCTAGGGGCATACCATCGGGTGTTGCGATATCAGAACTATTCACAATGTTACAAAAAGTTTTATCCAAATATGCTTCGATCGCCATATGTACATTTGAAATGCAAACATAACTAGAACGACTGTTTTTAGAAAGATCTAAAATATTACCAATGAGTTCTTCGTAGCTACCGGTATTAATCAAAGTGTTAATAACTTTTCTTTTTTTCATTCATAATTTCCTTATAAATAGAGGGATACACTCTGTATTTTTCATAACCTGCATAAGTAAGACATAGCGTAATTTAAATTCAGAATTTAAAATTTTAGGGCTACAATTTCAATTTTCTTCTAACAAACTCCATAATTTTATTTTTTTTCTGGTTTTTATCACTTGTACCATAGCCGTAACCATAGCCGTAACCATATCCATATGAACTTGAGGATGCATCTACAGAATTGATCACTAAACCTATATGTTTAAGATCATGTTTCTCGACTAAACTGTTTAAGTCTGTAACAAATGATTTCTTGGCATAATTCTCACGAAAAACAATGAGATTTAGATCAGCATATTGCATAAGATGCATCGTATCTGTTACCAGACCCAGTGGAGCACTGTCTATAAAGATATAGTCATAAACTTCTTTTAATGTATCTATCAATTCATCCAATTTATCTGATAGAATAAGTTCTGAGGGGTTTGGTGGAATAGGCCCAGAAGCAATAATATCCAGGTCTTGATATTCTGTTGACTGAATAATATCTCCAACCTTATGTTTTCCACTTAAATAAGTACTTATTCCAACACTATTAGATGCATTAAAATAATGATGAAGCGTAGGTTTTCTCAAATCTAGATTGATGACTATGGATTTATAATTTGCCATTTGAAAAACAGCACCTAAATTCGCTACAGTAGTACTTTTCCCTTCACCTGCAACAGTTGAAGTGACTAATATAACATTTGCTTGGTTTACTTTTTGTGTAAATTGTAAGTTTGTTCGTAAACTTCTATAACTCTCTGAAAAAGGTGATTTGGGATCTTTAAAGACTTCAAGTTTAATTACATTTTGCTTTAATGCAGGAAGGATACCATAGATTGGCAATGTAGTTAGATCTTCGATATCTTGTTTGTTTTGTATTTTATCATTCATGAAGTGACGTACCAGAGCTTGTACAATACCTAAAATAAGACCAAGCATAAGAGAAATAATAAGTATCATAGAAGGTTTCAAACCAATAGGTATAGGGCTGTGATATGCATTGTCAATGACTCTATAATCTGAAAGGATTGCTACTTTGATCATTTCATTTTCAGATTTTTTTCTAAGAAGAAATTTATAGGTTTCTGCATTTACTTCGTAGTTTCTTTGTAGATTAATGAGAATTCTCTCTTGTGTGGGGAGTGATTCAATGTTTTTATCATAGGATTTTTTTAATTTTACAAGATTTGCATTCCTATGTATCAAACTTGACTTTAAATTTTGAACATTTAATATAAGTTTCTTTATAATATATCGGATTTGCTTTCGTACGGCAATCAAACCGGGATGTTTAGAGGAGTACTCTGCCTGTAATCCTTCTTCTTGAATCTGAGCTTCTTGCAGCTTGGTGATAAGGGCCAGTGTAGAAGGATCATTCAATTCTATTAACAATGGTGCCATTGCATCAAGATTTTCCCCCTTGTCTATAAAGGCAAGAAGGTTTTTCATTAACATCTCTTTGAGTTCATTCTGTGAGAGTTCAATATCAATTTTACTTAATTCCTCAATATATGTTGCCCCCTGTAATTTTGGATCAATAGCTTTATTCTCTATTCTGTAGTTTTCTAATTTTTTTTCAGAATCATCTAGTTTTCTTTTTATCTCTTTGAGTTGTTGATCGATAAAGTTTATGATTCTGTCATTACCTTTAGTCTTCTCAGCTACACTTTGGAGTATGAAACTTTCAGCAATTTCATTAACAAAAGCATCTGCTCTTTGGGGGATGTTATCTTTATAGGTAATATTGATAAGTGGTGCATCTAAGGTGACTTGTGTAATCTCGAGATTACCTTTTAAGTTTTCAAATATTCGTCTGTTATTTGTAAATAAGATAAAATAAACTGGTTCTGTTATTGTACTCTTTGTTTCAACGGTTAATTCAAGATAGGAATTTTTAAGAGGTTCGCCATAATGATAGATTTGTGTATCATCAAATTCTATCAATTCTTTACCAAACAGTACATGCGATATTTTGCTTATAACTGTATTGTCCACTTGAAGATGGAAACCATCTTCTACAGGAATAAGTTTAATTTTTCTACCTGTGATCTTTCTATTTAATACAGTAACATCTTTAATTGTGACTGGTGAATTATTATAGAGTTCAACTTGTTTAAATCCACTATCTATGTAATAGCGTGTATGAAAATTTATTTTATTAAGTACTAGATTATTAACATGAAAAGTTTTTAAGATTTCTATATCTTTATCTACATTCGAACTTCCAAACCCAGAGAATGCTCCTTCTAAAAAGTCAGCTTGGGTCATACCTCCTGTTTTTCCACCATCAACAGATTTGACTTCAATCGTAGCAGAGGAACTGTAAATGTCTGTTTTAAAATACAGAAAAAAAGACGCTATTATTAATGCAATGAACGTAATGAATAAAATCGACCATTTGTATTGCAAGACCGTCTGAATAAGTTCTTTGACCTCAATTTCATCATTATTCAATGTACGATCATTGCTTTTTAACATCGTCTTATTTCTCTACATCTCTTTCATTAATCACCTAAGTATTTAACCTGAACTGCTGGTTGTATAATATTTCCTATGAGTTGTAGTCCCGGATTAGTTTCACTGATTCCAACATTGATAGATTTTATATCATTTGGAGCTACATAAACTATGTCGTTAGGATAGATCATTAGGTTGGCTAATTTGATCGAGTTTGGACCTGTTAGGTCAACAGTCTCAGTATAGACTTTATTGTATCTGTTTTTTAAAACAACGATGGCATGTCTGTTCGCAGAATCTGTCAGATCACCTGCTTGAGCCAACAATTGTAAAAGTGTAGCTTTCTCGTTAAAGAGTCTTACTTCACCAGGTTTTTTTACTTCACCTAGAATGTACGCTCTCTTGTTTAGCACTTCCAAATAGAGTTCCGCATCTTCAAGAAAGGCAGAATATGCTTTCTCTATCTTTTGTTGTGCCGCTCTTTGAGAAAGTCCGGCAACATGTACATTTTTCACAAGTGGTAGTCTAACATATCCATTTGCATCAACTAATACACCTCTTGTATCTTCTCTTTGGCTTGCAGTACTTGTTGTACCAAGTTCAGGATGATTATACATCGTAATAGATATTCTATCATGTGGTTGGATCTTATATTCATATTTGGCAACACTGGTTAAGTCAATCACCTGTTTCCCCGCATTCGGTTGACTTATATTTGTATCATGGAATAAAACAAAGTCCTCTTTAGTTGTACACCCTGCCATTGCAAGAGCCGCTATTATAAACATCGCTACACGTTTCATGATATTCTCCCTGATAAATTAATATGTTTTGAGTATATCACAAATATAATTAACAAGCAACAGTATTTTCTAAGTTTATTTAGAATTATTATTTTTTAATATTGTGTTTAAACTGATACATCATGATGGAAGCTGCAACCCCTACATTAAAACTCTTCACCCCTTCTGTCATCTCTATGGTGACTACTTCATCACAGAGATGCAATATTTCATCTGACAAGCCTAAACCTTCATGCCCCATGAGCAGTACCCATTTGTCTACGACTTTGACAGAGGAGAGAGGTATAGAGTCAGCAGTGACTTCTGCTGCATAGATACGGTATCCATTTTCTTTGAGGGTTAGGATAGTTTTTTTTATATCATCATAGAGATGTGTTTTGAGCATACTTACATGTCCCATGGAGACTCTAAGTGCCCGTCTGGAGTAGGGGTGTGGTCCCTGTGAAGGCAGTAAGTATGAGTTTATCCCTATAGCCGCAGCAGAGCGTGCGATGGAGCCTATGTTTTGTGTAGAACTGATCTCATCTAACATAATGATCTGATCATCAAGGTCACACAGTGGTGTTTGTTCCGGGCGTGTGCCATGCATCATGACATTATGGTGTATCTTGTGTCCTACGATATTTTGCATAAGGGCTTTACTTGCAACAAAGAGTTGAGGAATGTTTTTTTCTTTGATGAGATGTGCATAGGTATCATAATACTCTTGTGTTGCCAGAATACTTTTAACTGTGATATCTGTTTTGAGAAGCAGGTTCACTACTTTGGGGCTGTCTGCTATAAAACTGTTGTCAGAGGTAAAAGCATTGTCTCTGAGCTGATGATAAATGCTGAGTTCTGGTAAGTTTATGTCGTTCACTGGTGTAAGATTCATACTGTATTGTACTCTAAGGGTGTGAAATCCACGATTATTTTACGTAGTTTTGTTATACTATTTATAGTATAACTCGTATTATTATTCATATAAGGAATAGAGATGAAGAAAATTGTGATAGGTTTATGTCTTATGACAGTATCATTGATGGCAGAGTTGTATCAAGTGTGGGCGACGCCTGAATTTACTGAAAAAAATATCAAGATCATCGATATTCGTACCCCAGCAGAATGGAAGGAGACAGGGATCGTAAAAGGTTCCTATACGATCATGTTTTTTGATGAACAAGGGAATTTCAATGTTCCGAATTTTTTGGAACAGTTAGACAGGGTTGTTAAAAAAGATGAGCCCTTTGCACTCATATGTAGAGTGGGTAGCCGTACGGGTATCGTTTCGGAATTTTTATCAGACAGGATGGGCTACAAGGTCACTAATTTGAAAGGTGGCATTATGAAGATGATACTTGAAGGGTATAAAACAGTACCGTATCAACCATAAATCCTCTTTAACTTGATTGACATTGACTAAACTTTTTTGATATAATTTTTTAAAATAAAAAAACCATTATTTTAGGAATACTATGTCAAAAAGTTTATATGAAACACTCGGTGTAAGTGAAAATGCTTCTGCCGATGAAATTAAAAAATCTTATAGAAAACTCGCAAGAAAATACCACCCTGACATTAACAAAGATGAGAGTGCTGTAGATAAGTTCAAAGAGATCAATGCAGCCTATGAAGTCCTCTCTGACCCTGAGAAGAAAGCACAATATGATCAATTTGGTGATCAAATGTTCGGCGGCCAGAATTTCCATGATTTCGCACAGAGACAAGGTGGAGGTGTTGACCTCGATGAGATACTCAGACAAATGTTCGGTGGAGGCGCTGGCGGTTTCAGTGGCGGTTTTGGTGGTGCACAAGGCGGTTTTGGCGGTTTTGGTGCGCCTGACCTGGACCTTCAGGCACGTATCACCGTACCGTTCATGGTAGCGATCAATGGTGGTAAACATAATGTTTCTGCCAATGGACAGAATTTTGACATCAAGATCCCGGCAGGGATCAAAAGTGGTGAAACCATGCGTGTGCGCGGTAAAGGTAAACAGTACCAGGGACATGTAGGAGACCTTCTTATACAAGTGGAAGTCGCCGCTTCCAATGAATATGAAAGAAAAGGTGACAACCTCTATAAAACATTTGATGTGCCTCTGAAAGATGCACTCTTTGGAGGTAAGATCGCTATAGATACACCAGAAAAAGAGGTGTCACTCAAAGTACCTAAAAATACGAAGAATGGTCAGAAATTTAGACTAAAAGGTAAAGGTGTCGCTGACAGAAAAACAGCATTGAAAGGTGACTTGTACCTTGTAGCCAATGTGGTTTTACCTGATGTAGATACGTTGGATGACGAACTTAAAGCGATGATCGAAGAAAAACTCTAAAGGATATTCAATGCACAGTTATGATGAACCCGTATACCTAATCTCTGTAGTGGCTAGCATGCTAGACATACACCCCCAGACATTGAGACAGTATGAACGTGAAGGCTTGGTTGAACCTTCACGTACTCAGGGACGTATGCGTCTTTATTCACAACGTGACATTGAACGTATGAAACTCATTTTACGCTTAACGCGTCAAATGGGTGTGAACCTTGCAGGAGTTGACATCGTGCTGCAGCTTAAAGAACAGATCGATGAAATGCAAAAAGAGATAGACCAATTGCGTGAAGAACTAAGCAAAGTAAATCGTCATGGCTCTGTCCATTCAAGTAAGGCCTTGGTGACAAAAAGCTCCTATGATATTATTATCTTCGAGGATTAAGATCAAAATTATTGTATAATAGATGTATGAAGCATCAAAAATATTATACATTTCTGCAAAAACAAATTCTTCTAATGTCTGGGCTCTCCCTTTTACCTGGACTTGTTTATGTCATTGTTGGTTGGAACTTTCATATTTTGATGCCCGCATTGGTATGGTATGGTATATTGTTATGCATTTCATACTATGGATGGACGTTATATAAAGAATTTGCTACCTATAGAATGGATGAAAATCATTTAAAAAAATGGTATGGAAAACTTACATGGTTCATGTATATCATTTTTTCTGCCTGGTCATTGATATTTGTGATGTATGTCGGATATGATCAATACCATATACATTATATAGCAATTTTTACACAGCTGGGTGCGGCTGTTGTAGCATCGACACTGCTTGTCTCTGATAAAAAACTGTTTGTTCCTATTTTAGTTACTCTGATGTTACCACTGATCGTCTATTTTGCATTTGTTGATGCATGGTATGGGTATGTGTTGTCGATCTTTTCTCTGATATTTTTATTTGTGTTATTATATGCATCTTTTAATACTAACAGATTGTTACAGAAGAATTATTCCCAAGCCCAACATGACATCTTGACGGGGCTTTATAACAGACGCTATTTTATGGAGTATATGGAATCTTTGCATGAAAGATTGGCTGTGAATCATAAAACCGCATGTTTGTTTCTGATAGATCTGGATCATTTTAAAACCATTAATGATTCTTTGGGGCATGAGATCGGGGATAAGTTATTGATAGAGGTTTCCGAGCGTCTTAAAGAGTATGCAGAAGATACACATATCGTGGCGCGTTTAGGAGGTGATGAGTTTATCCTTATAAGTAAAGAGTTAAATGAAGACGTGTCTAAAATGGATCCTGCATATAGTTTTTCGGAGGGATTGCTCTATGTCATTCGCAAGCCTTATAGTATTGATGGTCATCATCTTCATATCAGTGCAAGCATTGGTGTACATCAAATCGATCCATCATTCCTCTATAGTAAAAATTTTATTAGAGAAGCAGATATAGCGATGTATGAAGCAAAGGTTCAAGGGCGAGATGGTGTGATCATCTTTAATCAAGACCTTGCACAGAGGGTTGAAAGACACCTTCTTATAGAGCAGAAACTCCATTATGCATTGAAAGAAAATATCATAGAGGTCTTCTACCAACCGCAGTTTGATAAAGATGAACAAGTGATAGGCTGTGAGTCCCTTATCAGATGGAATGATGATCAGTTGGGCGAAGTGGAGCCTGAAGAGTTCATCCCCATCATAGAAAACACAGGATTGATCTTAGAAGTCGGAAGCTATGTGCTAAAAGAGACATTTGAAAGTATCAATAGATGGAACGCTAAAGGTAAGAAATTAGAATCTATTTCAGTGAATGTCAGTATGAGACAGCTCTTATGTGAGACATTTGTCAATGAAGTGGAACGTTTGATCAAAATCTATTTTCCTAAAAAAGAGAGTGAACAAAAAATTGTGTTTGAGATCACAGAGCATGTTTTTTCAGAAGATATGAAAAAAGTGGTCAGTATGATGAATAGATTAAAAAATATAGGTATTTCATTTTCCATTGATGACTTTGGTACAGGGTATTCTTCACTCAATTATTTAAAAGTGTTGCCGATAGACGAAGTAAAAATAGATAGAACATTCGTAGCACGCCTAGATGATAGTAAAGATGATAAGAAGATGATCAGTACGATCATCTCTATAGCTAAGAATTTGGATCTAAACATTGTGGCGGAGGGAGTGGAAACATTTCAACAGCTTATATTCCTGACCAAGATAGAATGTGATGTGTTTCAAGGATTTTATTTCGAGGAGGCACTCTCTAAAAAGGCGTTCGAGGAGAAATATATTTTTACTTGACCGCCTGGGCAATAAGATGTATGGTCATACCATAGCTTGTTGAATTATTGTAACGTGTCAGTACACGGAAGTTTTTGGCACCCAGCCAGATGTCATCATGCGTAAGGTTACGGTTTTTCAGCAGATAGGCTTTAGGCTCCTTAAAGTGCTTTAAAGGCGTGATACCATGCTTTAGTATCGTCTTTAATGGCAGGGTTCGTCTGTGACTTGTTTTGAGTGCTGTATAGCGTTTCCCTTTAAATTTTGTCGGCACTGCGACCTGGGCTCCTTTTTCCCAACCGTTCTTCTTCATAAATTTTGCAATGATCCCAATGGCATCCTCTAGGTCCCACGGGTCCTTTTCCCCGTCACGGTTATAGTCCATACCAAACTTTCTGAAGACCGAAGGCATTTGTTGTACCATGCCCATAGCTCCGGCAAAAGAACCCTGCAGTGTCGTGATATCATAGTTCTGTTCTCTGGCCATTAAAAAGAGATGTTCCAACTCGGACTTGAAAAATTTCTTCATACGGTTTTTATGAAAGGCAAGGGTGGTTAAAGCATCTAATACATTGTAGTCTCCGCTATATTCTCCAAATTTGCTTTCCACTCCGATAAAGCCCACAATGTACTCCATGTCAACTTGATACTCTTGACTTGCTTTTAGTAGTGTTTTATAGTATCTTTTTTTAAAGGCTTTGGCTTTGTCCAGAGTGACAGGATCCAGTACATGCGCCTTGTACCGTTCCCAAGGGCCATTTGTGCTGCCTACTTTGTATTTTCCTGTATATCGTGCCAGTGTGTCACGGTCAAGTTTTGCACTTTTGAGTACAGAGATCATAGAGCTGCGTGTGAAATGATGTTTTTTGACCATCCTGTCGATGAAGGTTTTGACCTCTTTTTTGGCTAGAAAATTATATGGAACAGGTGGACGGTCATCATTTGCACTCAGGAAATAGGGTAAAAGTATGGTAAATAATAAGAGTGTAACAGATCTCAACTTCTCACCTTAGCTAAGATTGAGAACCAATAGGCTGTCGCGGTAGATAGGTTCGTCAATAAACCCGTATTTCTCATCCATAAATCCGTTGATTCCTTGTGCGGAATGGGTTTCAAAAGCCTCTTTAATATGCAAAGCCCTTTCTATCTCATCACGATTTGTATGAAATATTTCATTGGCGATCTGCACTTGTTTGGGACCCATGCATGCCTTGGTCTCAAAGCCCATCATCTTTTCTCTTTCACACCAGGCTTTGAACATTTCTGTGTTATTGTACTCCTGGAACATAAATGAGATAGGGTGTATACCGGCTGTTTTTGCATCGACCAAAAACTTGGAGAGAATGTAGTCTATAGTAGGGTTATTCAGCGTTACTAATGACTGAGGCAATCCAAGAGAGGTGAACAGGTCCAAAATACCCAGGTTCGCTGTAGTAAGACGTTCATCTATACGCAGTGTACTTAAGCTCTTAAAGGCTTCTTTTGTCTCCAGTGAAATATGCAACTCTTTATCTGCACTGAGAAGTGTAAGTGCCTGAGCTATCTCAGTCTGGTTTTTTACTTTTGCGACACGTACCGCATCAAAGCCAAAATCATTTAAAAAGGTTATCTCTTCTGCCCCACCTTCATCTAGAGGGTTGGTACGTACAATGATGAAAGAGTTAGAGTGTTCCATATGTGAGAGGAAGAGAGCGATGTTATGCAGGGCTTCTTTTTTTCGTGATGGAGCAATGGCATCTTCAAGATTGAGGGTTATCATATCTGCAGGATGATTGTCTATACGGTTTAAATGCTTGAGATTCAGTGGATTAAGCATCATGTTGGAACGGTAGGTACGTTTTACGGCAGAGGTTTTTCTTTTATTTCCAAAGGTTGTAGGAAGTGTCTCTAAATCATCAAATATCATACTGTTATAGTATCTAAAATTAACTCAAAAGAGATATAATTCTCCATGTTAAAATACCTTAATGGTTACGATAGCCAGTTAAAAGCCCAGGTGCAAACCCTCATAGATCAGGATAAACTCGGCGAGTATCTTCTCTCAAAGTATCCCACAATACATGAATATACTACAGATAAAAGTCTTTACAGCTATGTACAGACACTTAAAAACACCCATATGCGCAATGCTGTACCTATCTCCAAAGTACTTTATGATACGAAGATACGCGATATTCATACTGCACTTGGAACACATACCTTTGTGTCACGTGTACAAGGCGGAAAGCTCAAGGCCAAAAACGAGATACGTATCTCACATATTTTCAAAAAAGTCCCTGAGCCTTTTTTGCGGATGATCGTGGTCCACGAATTGGCACATATCAAAGAGAAAGAACATACTAAAGCGTTCTATAAACTTTGTACCCATATAGAACCGGCATACCATCAGCTTGAATTTGATCTTAGGCTTTATCTGACTTACCGTGATATTTTTGGAGTATTGTATGTTTGATGGGAGATCAGGTGATTGAAAGCGGCAAAAGTTTGTTACAGTATAATACTTTAAAAAATTCAGGGTAGCATAGCATGAACCAACTCATCCTTATATTGATGCTTTTCAGTGTTTCGCTTCTTGCAAGAGAAGAGATGTTTCCTACTCAGGAATGCCCTGCATTTAATAACATGAAACATACGCAAAATACCCATGGCGTACATTTGGATAAAGAGAAAAAATATACGATACTCAGACACTATAAAGGACAAAATCTCATAGTGGTGAAAGGTGAGCAGCCTGCACAGAGATGGGTAGATGACAGTTGTTTTCACAAATATTCAGACTCTACCAACCCTCTCAATGTTAGAAGAGCAGGTAGTAAGGTTCTTGATATCGATGATGGGCTTGATCAAACTCAAAAATATGATAATAGTAACATCTCAAAACAAAACATTTTGACTCTCTCCTGGCATAATGCTTTTTGTGAAACGCATAGAGTGAAAAAAGAGTGTCAAAGAAGCCTGTTTGCTTTTGGCAGATTTAAGTATCGTGAAAAACATTTTGTACTGCATGGGTTGTGGCCACAGCCTAAACATAACATCTATTGTGGAGTGGAGAGTCACACCGTGATGTTGGACAAACATAAGCAATGGAACAGACTTCCAGATATCGCTTTAAATGATGAGATAAAAGGAGGTCTACAAAAAGTGATGCCGGGAGTTGCTTCAAGTTTGCATAAACATGAATGGATCAAACACGGTACCTGTTACGGTACAGATGCTAACAGATATTATAAAGATGCTATACAGATGGTAGAACAGGTCAATGCTTCCAGGGTAGGCGATTTTTTCAAAAAACAGATAGGCAAACGTGTGACACTTCAACAAGTACGTGCAGTGTTTGACAGAAGCTTTGGATTGGGTGCTGGAAAACGCGTAGAGCTGAAATGTAATAAGGGACTTATCATGGAACTTTGGTTGCATATAGGAGCGGGAAGTGATGATCTAGGTGTACTTTTAACGCAAGGAAAACAAACACGAAGCCATTGTCAGGGTGGATTTGTAGATAAGGCTGGGTTTTGAGTGATAAAGTCGATGTATTAGAAGCACTGAAACATTCCAATGTTTTTTTGACAGGTGGTGCAGGGGTAGGAAAGAGCTATATTACCAATGAGGTGATCTCTGACTACCGAAAAAGAGGGAAACAAGTCGTCTCTTTGGGCTCAACAGGTGTGAGTGCAGTGAATATTGGTGGTTTTACGGTACATAGCTTTTTTGTTTTCGGTATCGCAAATAACTTTGAAGAATTGGCTGCAGGAGACAAACGTGCTAAAAGCCGGCTTTCGGACCTGAAGAAAGTACTCAAAGCTACAGATCTTATCATCATCGATGAAATTTCCATGGTGAGTACGGACCTAATGGATATGATAGCCTACAGACTGAACCACTACGGATATCTTGGAAAAGTACTGTTTGTAGGAGATTTCTTTCAATTGCCACCGGTACAAAAACAGCAGAATAGAGCTGATGTCTTTGGAGAAAAGCTCTATGCATTTGAGAGTCTGGCTTGGGAACGTTTCGATCTGACAGTGATTGAACTGATCGAAATGAAACGTACTAGAGATGCAGAGTTCACACATATCCTATCCAAGGTCCGCAAAGGACAATGCGATGAGGAAGTGATCCATTATATGACAAAACTCTGGAACAATGAAGGGTTGGAGAAAGACCCGACCTATCTTTTTGGTCGTAACCTAGAAGTGGAACAGACCAATCGAGCAAAGATCAATGAACTTGATACCGAAGAGACCATACTCTTTGCAAACATAGAGATGTTCGGATCAGTCCATGAAAAAAAACTGACAGGCTGGAAAAATATGCTGCCTATCTCCGAACATTTAACCCTCAAAGAGGGGGTTCCCATCCTTTTTACCGTGAACAAATGGGGAAAGTTCGTCAATGGAGAGAGAGGGATCCTCAGAAAGATAGAAGAGGACCATCTCATCGTAGAGAAAGAAGATGAATTCGTACGTGTCGAGAGACATGATTTTGATCTGGTTGATATGCTGGTGAAAGATGATGGTAGCGTTGAGACCATGTCACTTGCCACACTTTCACAATTTCCTCTGAAGCTGGCCTATGCCGTGACGATACACAAAAGCCAGGGGATGAGTATAGACAACCTTGTCTGTAACGTGGACAATATCTTCGCACCCAGTCAATTCTATGTGGCTATATCACGTGCGATCAACCCTAAACATCTGAAAATAGATTTTAACAGAGGAGATCTGACACAGTATCTGAAACGTGTGATTAATGTGGATAGACGTGTTGTAGAGTATTATGAGAATCTTGTTACTTCGTAAGTATGTTTATATATCCTGCCGGCTTGATATGTAAAAGATTATCTTCTATTGTGACAATGTCACCATCAAGTTCTATATGATTATAGGTATCTTCTAGTTCGATCGTCATCTCTTTGACCTCTCCGTAAAAACTACCGAATTTTTTGATGAACGATGCAGGGGTGAAGATGAAAAAACGGTTCGAACTCATTAGCATAAAGGGTGTCATGATGAGGTGTAGGGGTAGTAAGAAAAGAAAAGCAAGCAGATATTTCCCCATGTTGTTTTTAATCAGCCCAAAACGCAGTGTTTCAGCAAGGAAGATATGCTGAAGGTCACCCATATTTCCTGCAGAGAAAAGAAAGATTTCCTCATTGAGAGTAAAGTAAGGGTGTTTTTGTGTTGGGAGGGTCTCATTATTGCCCAAAGCATCGAGCAAGGTTTGGAGCTTTGGTACTTTGTGCAGTTTTGCAACCACATTAAATGAGCCTATAGGATTGAGTATGAAATGTGCCGAGTATGTCATCGTATGAAGTTGTTTGATGACACGCCTGATCGTACCATCACCACCAGAGATGATGATATAGTCAAATGCTTCTATATCTGGCAGTGTATGTAAGGATACCCCTTCTATAGATACTATATCGAGTTTGTCATGTTGTAGTGTTTTACCTATAGAGAGAATACGCATTATGGTCCTTAGTTATATCAGCTATAATTATAGCTATGAAACTTGAAAATGAAGATGCACTTGATAACCTTATCCTCTGTGAGCAATGTTTTACACTGCATGAAGCGTTACCTCTGAAAGATGGTACGAAGGCATGCTGTTCATCATGCGGGGCAGTACTCTACAGATATGACAGTAAACTGATTGATCATGGTCTGGCATTGAGTATCACGGGCCTTGTGTTTTTTTTATTGGCCAATGTCTTTCCTTTGGTACAGATAGAGATACTGGGGCATGGACAGTTCATTACGGTCCCTAAAACGATTTTTTCTTTGTTTGAATATGGGTTTTATTTTGTAGGGGTCCTTTGTACCTTTCTTATTTTTATTTTTCCTTTCATGGTCTTTACGATCAATATGCTGCTTTTTACGCTTTTAAAGATGAAACGGGGTAAGAAGCTAACCAAAGAACTTCTTGTTTTGCTTGCACATATCAAGCCTTGGAGTATGACCGATATATTTCTGATCAGTATACTCGTCGCACTGGTAAAATTGATCGGGTATGCACAAATTCATATAGGTATTGCATTTTGGGCACTCATGGTTTTTGTACTGATCGACCTTTATATTGTCAAACGTATGCATCTCTTTGACCTATGGATGTTGAGAAAAAGAATCGTATGGGATGAGGATACAAAGTGATAGAGATAGACGAAGACAAACTTATAAGATGCCCGATATGCGGGGCTGTGAATATAGATAAGGGGAAAGAGAACCGGTGTCGCCGTTGTGATTCTGCTATCTATCATCACAAACGTTTTAGTACAGAAAGATCCTGGGCATACCTTATCACTGCTATGATCGCCTATATACCTGCCAATATCTATCCTATGCTCATCACGAAACAGTTTGGTAGTGAGGAGGGCAATACACTCTTGGGCGGTGTTGTCATGCTATGGGAACATGGTTCCTACCCTATCGCTATGATCATCTTTGTTGCATCCATCCTGATACCTGTACTCAAGTTTCTTGTTTTGATTTATTTGTTGATTAGTGTAAAATACCCTATAGGGAAAGATAAGAAAGTCAATAAGCATAAACTGTATTATATGACAGAGGTCATAGGTCCATGGTCTATGATTGATGTTTTTGTGGTTGCTATACTTGCAGCACTCATTCATCTTGCCAACATCGAGATCATTGCGGGAATGGCAGCAACTGCTTTTGCACTCTCAGTATTTTTTACACTTTTAGCAGCACATGCTTTTAATGAACGTCTAATTAAGGGATATCAATAAATGTCAACACAGCGACCTACAATAGAAGAATCAAGTAAATTCAACCTTATTACCTCCATATGGATCGTGCCATTTATCGCATTTATTATAGCTGGATGGTTGGCCTACCAGTATTTTGCTGAACTCGGACCTGAAATAGAAATTGTTTTTCCAGAAAATGCAGGATTGCATGCAGGACAGAGTCAAATTAAATACAGAAATGTACCTATAGGTACAGTAAAAAAGATCGTATTGCAAGAAGAGGGTGAAGGTGTGACGGTGATCGCAAGAATGGAAAAATCTGCTACCCCGTATCTTAATACCCATGCAAAATTCTGGATCGTTAAGCCTGTAGTAGGTATATCCGGTGTTTCAGGTCTGGAGACATTGATATCCGGAACCTATATCGATATGTATTCTGCCAAAGGCGGAGAAACCAAAAATTTTTTTCATGGTTTGACACAGGCGTATAGGTATACAGAAGATGGTATGTATTTTCAACTTAGTGCACCCTCAAGCTACAATGTCAAAGCAGGTACACCTGTCTATTTTAAAAATATTGAAGCGGGTCAGGTAGAACATGTCAATATCTCTTTGGATGGACAGGGTGTTGAGTTTGTAGTGTTCATCAACAAACTTTATGTACCTTATGTGCACAGAAGTTCCAAGTTCTGGGTCACGAGCGCTGTCGAGATGAGTCTGGCTCACGGTAGGCTTGATGTTAATGTAGCACCTGTGACGCATTTAGTACAAGGAGGTATCGAATTCTCTTCTACGGGAGAAGATGCTTCTAACACGGTACCTGAAAAATTTGTTTTCCGTCTTTACAAAAATGCTAATCTGGCAGAAGGACAGGTGATAGGAAAAGGTGGAGATTTTATCAATACCTTTGAAATTTTGACTGAGGATTCCATCGCTAAACTCAAAAAAGGTGCATTGGTACAGTATGAAGGGTATGAAGTAGGACGTGTAAAAGATATTAGACTTTCCTATAATATGCAGTCACATAAGATACTGGGGCAGATCCTTGTTGATATAGATCTCTCCTCATTTGCTTCAAAGCATGATGATGTAACAAGTTGCCAACAAAAATTCTATCAAGCTTTAGAAGAGGGTTTAAGTGCAAAAATATCTTCTGCAGACCCTTTTACAGGTACACTTTTTGTTGACTTGGTCTTTGATACGAACACTACGAAAAGAAGTATTATACATGGAGAGCATTTTGTACGTCTTCCTTCTGTCCCTAATGATACAAGAGGCATAATCGATGGAGTTGAAAAACTGGTTGCTTCTTTAAATAAAGTGGTTGATGAGAGTGCAGAGCCTTTACAGATAATAGTAGCAGACCTACAAAAGACTGTGAACAATCTCCATGCAATGACAGAGGCAAAAAACTTTAAAACGATGCCAGATGAGATGAATAAAGCCATGAAAGAGTTGACAACAACACTCCGTACAGCTAAAAAAGTACTCAAAGGGTATGACAGTAATTCTCTCTTAACACATCAAATTTCTCAAACACTTAAAGAGGTGACAGAAACATCTCAAGAGATGGAGGAGTTCCTTAAACTGATGAACCGTAAACCAAATTCACTTATTTTTGGAGATAAATAATGATCAAAATTAAACTATTATTAACAGTGTGGGCTCTATTGATAGTAAGTGGCTGTGCCTTGAATAACTATTATGTCCTTTCAACAGCTTCACAACCTAAAGAGAGTTATCCTTACAAGTCTCAAATAATAGGGGTTGAGAAAGTGAAGGTACCCAAGTATCTTTTTAAAAGAGAGATCGCTGTTGCCAAATCATCAAACCATGTTATATTTTTAGGGGGCTCAGCATGGGCCGAAGATATGGATGCCGGATTGACAAGCAGACTGATCTCCTTTTTGCAAAAAAAGTTCAAACAACCCGGTGTGTACCCATATCCTTGGGGTGTTGATGGTCAGCCCGACATCAAAATAAACGTGCAAGTATCACGTTTTATTGCCCAAGAAGGTACGGTTTATCTTGATGCAAGCTGGGAAGCAAGAGATATGAAAACAGACAAAAGGGTACTTAAATTATTTAGTACAACTTTCCCAACAAGTATGGATGCTGGCAGTATAGTAGATGCTATGGACAGAGCATTTGCACAGCTGGAAGAAGATGTAGCTAGAGGAGTCAGGGAACTTTAGTATGTTTTACTGACTGCTTTACTGGATACACAGACCAATATTCTAAAGCGAGGGAAACGATCATGACAGATCTGAATACGCGTGAGATATAAACAAGACTATGAAACGTATCAATAAAAATGTCATTATGCTGGGTTGGGTAAGTTTTTTTACCGATATGGCTTCTGCGATGATTATGCCCATTTTACCTATCTTTGTTGTAGTGGTCTTGGAGGAGGGGATGGACAAACTGGGTATTATCGTAGCGATATCTACTTTTGCCTCTTATGCGCTTCGTTTAGTATCGGGTTATATTTCCGACAGATATGGTATTGTCAAACCCTTGGTCGTGGCAGGATATGCTTTTTCTGCGTTGAGCAAGCCTCTGATAGGATTGACACAAGGGTATAAAACAGTAGCAGGTTTACAGGTAGCTGAGAGATTGGGGAAAGGGCTGCGTTCTGCGCCTAAAGATGTGATGATCGTTCAGTATAGTACAGCACGTGCATCGGGTAAAACCTTTGGTTTTCATAAGATGATGGATATCGCAGGAGAGTTGAGCGGTGCACTACTACTCTTTGTACTGCTTTGGTACTTTGGTCAGAGTGAAACGGTCATGCGTAATATCTTTTATGCTACTTTTCTCCCCGGTATCATAGGACTTGTGATCGTAGCATTTTTTGTACGTGATGTCCCTAAGCCGATCAGCCACCGCGAACAATCGTTTACATTGACACAGAATGACAAAAAAACGATCGGTGCACTGTTTTTTTATTTTTTATTTTTGCTTTTTGTTTTTAGTCCTTCTTTTTTTACGATGCAAGCTAAAGCGGTGGGCATTGCCACAGCTGTCATCCCTCTGCTCTTTGTTGTCTCTTCTGGAGTACAGACAATGAGCAGTTATCTTTTTGGTATACTCATTGATCGATTTGGTGTGAAACGTGTCTTGGCATTCTCTTATGCTTGTGGTGTAGCTTCTCAAGGATTTTTAATGCTTAAGAGTCCTTTTTTTACTTGGATCGCCTATGCTTTTCTGGGACTTTTCACCGTGGCTTCACTAAATGCAAACCGTGCGTTTATAGCACAGAGTGCAACCAATAAAGGCTCAGTCTATGGCGTTTTTTATGCAGGAGTAGCACTCTTTGGGGCATTAGGTGCATACATCGCAGGACTCATATGGGAACATTGGAATATGCAGAATGCATTGATATACTCTTTGGTGGGGACTTTAGTCATGACACTGTTGTTTTTTTTGATGAAGGTTCGTCATGAAAACTAAAGTATTCACATTTTTTTTTACAAACAAAGCAGTGATCATAATGAATATTCTAGGTTTTTATCTGTTTGCAAAAATTACAGAAGATGTGGTAGAAAAAGAGTATATCCTTGTGATAGATCGATGGATAGAGACCCATATCAATGCTATACAAACTCCATTATTGACTAAGTTTATGGTTACGCTGACCCATTTCAACGGTGCGATAGGTATTTTTGTTTTTTCACTATTGATGATGCTTTTTTTGGTCTATAAGAGATGGTATAACGATCTTTTGTTCTATTTCTTTGCTGTATTAGGTGCAAATATAGCCTATATTTTTATCAAAATGATCGTGCAACGTGTAAGACCGAGTTCAGATATACTTTCGATAGCAACCCACTCTTTCCCCTCAGGGCATGCAACAATGGCAACTGCCATGGCATTGGCTCTTTATTTTATACTTGCTCAAAGAGTCTCTTCTCTGGGTTTACGATCAGTCATAGTGATGGCTTGTATCGTTTGGCCAATTATCATTGCTTTTTCTAGAGTTTATCTGGATGTACATTGGTTGAGTGATGTGCTTGCAGGCATAGGGCTGGGAGTGTTTTGGGTAACGTTGATAGAATTGATAAACAGGCTTAAGAAGATAGTGGGTTAAACTGTATACTCAAAATAGAATGCTTAAAAATTACAAAATGGTCAGTAGATCTATATAAGAGATCCAAAATGTAATTATAAATAAAATATGCTATACTTCTTTCATTGACCGACGGTCAGTCATATAAAGGAATACTATGGCAATTATCGTAAATAAGGAAGAAAAGCGTAGGAATATAGCACTTTCATGTAGAGAATTACTCTTGGAACAGGGGATAAATTCACTTACCATATCACAGATCGCAAAAACAGCAGGTGTGGGAAAAGGAACGATCTATGAGTATTTTGAAAACAAGGAAGATATTGTTTTTGAAATCATTACAACTTTTATTTCCGATCATGAAAAAGAGTTATTGGCATTAGTGGACACACCCATCACTACAAGAGAGAAACTGTTTCATTTCCTCTATTTCTTGTTTGAAAATGAGATAGCAGGGAAGCATCTTAATGTGTATCAGGAATTTCTTGCTATTTCACTCTCTAGTGAACCAGAAGCAATGCTGGTTTTCAGTGAAGAGTGCAGAAAGAAATTTACCATGATACTCGATCTGATTTTAGAAGCGGGCAAAGCTTCAGGAGAAATTGAGAAGACTATGCCTATTTCTTCCAGTTCTTTAACTTTGTTTGCTACAGGTTTGGTCGTGGACTCCCGTTTAGAGTCATGTGATATCAAAAAAGAGATAGATCTGTTTTTGGACATGATCTTGCCATCTAAATAAGAAGGATAGTAGATGAGAATTTTTTTAGGTTTGTTATTACCTTTATGTATATTTGCTCAAAGTTATGGTTTGAGAACGTTGGTAGAAAATGCCAATAAAGAGAACGGATTGATCACAGCAAAAGAGATACGTATCAAAGCAAAACAAGAAGAGATGGAGGCAGCCAAAAGTGCTTACTGGCCAACTGTGGATATCGGAGCAAGCCATAGCTATGTCTCTCCAACAAATATAGTGAACCCGGGACAAACTTCAAGTGCATTTGCTACGGTGAACTTTGAGATTTATGACGGTGGCAGAAAAAGTGCCTTACTTGATGCTAAGCGATTTGAACATGAAGCAGCTCTTTTTGAAAAAAGTGCGTTTGAAAAAAGTATCACGCTTGAGATCGTACATCATTATTACGGATTGCAGAAGCTCAAGGCAACACTGCAAGCCCTGGAAGAACGTTCTGTTGAGTTGAGTGCACAGATCAAGCGTATCAAAAAGTTTAAGAGTGCAGGCCTCTCTACACAAGAAGAAGTAGATAAACTTCAGGCGGAATTTGACAGTAATAACTATACGATGGCGAATACGCGTTTGGAACTGATACGAAGTGAAAAAAATCTACAGCTTCTAAGCGGTCTGCCTGTTTCACAGTTACAAAGTGACTCTTTTAAAGAACCTGAAAATGTAAGGTTTGAAACTTTTGAAAATATTAAAATACTTGAAGCCAATGCCAATGCCATCGGTGAACAGTCCAATGCCATCGATGCAGGATACAAACCCCAGATAAGCATATCTGATACCTATAATAAATCACGTTTTGATGATACCGTTTCTATGGGTGATCTTAGTGGAGATGGCTTACTATTGGATCATCAAAACAAATTAATGATCTCGGTGAACATGAGACTTTTTGACAACGGAAAAATGGCAAAAGAGAGTGAAGCAGTAAAGTATCAGAAGTTGGCATTGCTCTCAGAGATCAATCATGCAAAAAAAGAACAGCAAATAAATTATGATCTGTCACAAAAAAGTTTAGAAACAATACGTACAAGACTTAAAAGTGCCAAAAGTGCTTTGCGTGCTGCAAAAAGTACGTATGATGTGCTTAAAAAGAAATTTGAGGTTGGGTTGATCGACAATATTGCTTTTCTTGATGCATTGACCCAAAAGACAGTTGCGCAGTCACGATACAAAGAGACACTTTATGATTATGAGATCGGAAAATCGATCTATTACTATTATGCAGGGAAAGACCCAAAGGAGTTTATTAAATGAAAAAAATGATCGTTTTACTATTTGCAGTATTGCATTTGAATGCAGAGGAGATCTATGCGACATTTGATGTCAAAGCGGAAAAGAGTGCCTCTTTGGCATTCAGCAGCAGCGGAATTGTTGGAGAGATGAAGGTGGACATCGGTTCAGTTGTGAAAAAAGATGAACTGCTCGCTGAGCTACTCAATGATGATATTGAAGCGATGGTTGAAGTTTCAAAAGTGGCTTTGAAATATGCGCAAAGTGATTATGAACGACAAAAAAAGGTGCAGCAGCATATTAATGTCTCTTTGTTTGAGAGTTATGCCTATAAATATGATAATGCAAAAGTCCAACTTAAGTATCAGGATGCACTTTTAGAGAAAACCTATCTGCGTGCCCCTTTTGACGGAATTATCACTGCAAAGCATATTGAAGTCGGAGATGTGGTCAGCGGTCAAATGATCACAGAAGTATACGATATACAAAGTCTCAAGGCACGCAAGCTTATTTTAAAATTCGATCAGAAATATCATAAGAAAGTAAAGGTCGGTGACAGTTTTAAATACAAAGTAGACGGGGATGATACTCTCTATACCGGAACGATTTACAAAATCTATCCAACCATCGATTCCAGATCAAGAAAGATGTTGGCAGAGGTCAAAGCTGAGCGTTTCCCTGTGGGACTCTTTGGTGATGGATACATTACAGTAAAGTAGGAATGCATGTATAAATTTTCCATAAACAGACCTATCACAACATTGATGGGGGTATTGTCCTTTATAGTATTTGGATTAATGTCCTATAACACGATGCCTGTCAATCTTTTTCCCAATGTCGATTTCCCCGTTGTAACCATTCAAACGACTTACGATGGTGCTGATGCCAGTACCGTGGAAACCAAAGTGACAGATAAACTGGAAGAGGCGGTCAGCGGGATCGATGGGATCGATAAACTGATGTCAACCTCTTATGAAGGATTCAGTACTGTCACCATACAGTTTGAGCTTTTTAAAGATATCGATGAAGCGACCAATGATGTACGTGACAAGATCGGTTCTGTACTGCTTCCTAATGAAGTGGAGAAACCGATCGTAAAAAAACTGGGTGCAAGTGGCGTGGTGATCAACCTCTTCATTGCTACTAAAACAGGTGATGTGACTGCACTGATGCGAATGGCAGATGAGAAGATCAAACCTAAACTACAACGGATCAAAGGTGTAGGTGAAGTCAATATCATTGGGTATCAGGATAGAGAAGTACGGATTTTTGTTGACCCTTTTAAACTCAATAAATATGATCTTACACCTCTTGATGTTCAAAATATCGTTGCTGCTCAGAACATTAACCAAGGGGCAGGTAAGCTTATCAGTGATCAAAAAGAGACCGTGATCAAGGTGAAAGCGGATGCCATCAGTGTGGAGGATCTTCGAGAGTTGATCATTAAACCGGGAATCAAACTGAAAGATGTTGCACGTGTTATAGATGGATTGAGTGACAGCAGCAGTTATTCCTCATACAATGGGAATCAAGGTGTGATGCTTGAGGTGAAAAAGATCTCCGGTGAAAATGTATTGGATATCATTCACGGGGTAAAAGAGGTAATGCCTCGCCTTAAAACAATTGCAGGTGAAGACTACACTCTGCAATTGCTTCAGGACCAGAGCGACAAGATCATGGTCAATATAGACAATGTGACCTTTGACCTTATCTATGGATCCATACTGGCGATCATCATTGTATTCTTCTTTCTTAGAAATGTGACTGCAACGATCGTTTCTGCATTGGCCATTCCTACATCGATCATTGGGACATTTGCCATTATTGACTGGTTGGGGTATGATCTGAATAAATTGACACTGATAGGACTTACACTGGCTATCGGTATCTTTATTGATGATGCGATCGTTGTGATTGAAAACATTACTAAAAAGATGGAAGCAGGAATGGAGCCATTTAAAGCATCTCTTGAAGGGATCAAAGAGGTGTCATTTTCCATCTTGGCGATCTCTTCAGTGTTGTTAGCAGTATTTGTACCTGTGGCTTTTATGGATGGTATCGTGGGTATGTTCTTTAATTCTTTTGCGATGACCGTAGCTGCAGGGGTTGTGATCTCTTATCTGGTTGCAGTAATGTTCATCCCGACGGTCGGAGCAAGGGTATTAAGTGCCAAGGAGAGTAAATTTTTTCATTTGACAGAGCCACTTTTTGTCAAACTAGACAGAGCGTATGTAGCGCTACTCAAACCATTGATCCGTTTTAAATGGATCACTATTCTGGTCACGATCGGTGTATTGGTTTCCTCAACCAAACTCTCTACAGGAATGGATTTCGTGCCGATGCAGGACAACAGTGAGTTTCAGGTATTTACCAAGGCACCGGTAGGAATAAGCTTGGAAGAGATGAAGAAAAAAATGAAGCCTCTACTTGAGAAAATGGAGAGTGATGAGAATATAGAGTATTCTGTATTGTCCATTGGTTATAACAGTGCCAAGGAGATACATAAAGCAAAGATCTATGCAAAGCTCAAACCTGTAGCGCAGAGGTCTGTTTCTCAAGAAGATGTTGTACAGCAGTATACCAATGAATTCAAGACGATCAAAGATATGGTCGTGACGGTTGAAGAGGTTGCACCGTTTGATACGGGTAGCAGTAATGCACCCATACAGATCGTTGTAACCGGAGATGATCTTGAGGTACTGAATAAAACGACACAGAAATTGATGGATCTACTCAAAGAGACTAAAGGTGCAGTAGGTATCGATAGAGACTATGAGAGTGGAAAACCAGAAATAAAAATCGATATTTTAAGAGAAAATGCACAGCGCTCTGGCGTAAGTGCCGATGAGATCGCAGGTATCTTGTCAAGTGCCTATTCAAGTGACAGAGCAATATCCTACTACGAAGAGAATGGCCGTGAGTTTGATATTACCTTGCGTTTTGAAGATCAATATCGAAGCACGATCGATGATATTAAAAAACTCCAGGTCAAAAACAGTGACGGTGAATTTGTTTCGCTTGAAGGATTGATCACTTTTGAAGAGCATACCGGTACAGCATCCATCAACCGTTACGACCGTGAGCGTAAAGTGATGGTGACATCAGGTATGTATGAGACCAGTTTAGATGTTATTATGAAAGTAGTGGATGATAAAATCGGTGAAATACTGCCTGTAGGATATAATTACCGTTATACGGGAGATATTGAAAATATGGCGGATACGAATGCTGCGTTTGGTGCTGCAGTACTCTTGGCAGTCATTTTGATCTATCTGATCCTTGCTGCACTGTATGAGTCTATCATTCAGCCATTCATTATTATGGTAGCCATGCCACTTTCCTTTACAGGGGTTATCGTGGCACTCTATTTGACAGGAAACAATTTCTCTCTCTTTGTCATGATCGGGATCATTCTCCTGCTTGGAATGGTAGGAAAGAATGCAATTTTGGTGGTCGACTTTGCGAATCAGGCGATCAAAGAAGGTAAAGAGGTGAATGAAGCCATACTGGAAGCGGGGGAAAAAAGACTTCGTCCTATCTTAATGACCACTTTTGCTATGATAGGTGCGATGCTTCCTCTGGCATTTGGAGGCGGAGCAGGGCATGAGAGTAATGCACCAATGGCATTGGCGATCATCGGAGGACTGATGAGTTCCACTATTTTGACCCTTTTGGTGGTTCCGGCTATTTACCGTATTATGTACCCGATGGATGCATGGCTCAGGAAATGGTATGAAAAAGGAAAAATATGATCCTTGTGCTGTTTTTAGGATGGCATGACTTTAGCAATATGGTGTATAGATATCTTTTATAGTTTATAATTATGTTACAATACATTCATTAAATCATATTGACCGGCAAGGATGTTTATGTCTATAGGACATTATATGAAAACAATTTTATTCATTGGTATGGCAACACTTTTGCATGCAGAAGCGTTCAAGCATCCCTTTGAAGTAGAGTCAGGTATGGTTCTGTATAAGATCAGTGGGGGTACACAACTGACACCTGAAACAAATCTCAGTATAAATGGTAAGACAAAATTACATTTTAAGGACTGGGGTGAAGTGAAGTTGGAGGAAGAGAACGGAGTCATAGTGACTACGGGTGCCATAAAACATAAACAGTATATAAAGAAGTCTGAAAAACATACAAAAGATACAGTCATTACGGTTGATTATGCAAATGAACAACTCCTGGAACGTAAAAAAAGCTCACATGATATCAGTGGTATTGATCAAACAGCATCTTTAACTAAAATAGGTGAAGAAACGGTTGCCGGTGTGCCTTGTGAGATGTGGGAAGGTGCAGGTGTGAAAAAATGCATTTATAAAAATATTGTTCTCAGGTTAGAGTCCAATCTATTGGATGTTGTGTATGTAAAAGAAGCAACGAAAGTTATTTTTGATAGTAATGCTTCTACTGAGGTGTATACTCTGCCGGATTTCCCTGTACAAGAGTTTGCACTTTTTAAAGATAAAATTAAAACGAAGAACAGATATAAAGCAGAAAATTTTTATAACATATTAAAAGAGGCTGCTTTGGATGTCAGTGATATAAATACAACTGAGAGTATCACGGATCTAAGAGATGAAGAGAGGATACAGTTTATTAATCATATTTCTAAAGATATTTATAAAAGACAAAAGAAATTTTTACCCAAGCTTTTAAGATCTATGAAGAAAACACGTGAATGTTTACAGACAGTAGAAGACCCTGCTGCAGCCAACCAGTGTATGGAATATTGTAATCAAATGAAGGCACAAATGGGAAGTAAGAAGGATAAAGAGATCATACTCTGGGATGAGAAACAAAAAAATAGTTTACTCGATAAAATAGAAGATGAACTCATAGATCTGCAATCTCGTATACCCTGTGTGAACCGTGCCAAAAATATTACTGATCTTTCTAGCTGTATGAAATAAGTATCCATGAATTTTTACCGTATTTACATAGAACTGACAAATGTATGTGGACTCTCTTGCAGCTTTTGTCCGACAAAGGCTTTACCTACGAAAGAGATGGACCTCGATTTTTTTGAATCCATTTTGAAACAAGCCAAAGTCTATACCAAGGAGATTGCTTGTCATGTTGTCGGGGACCCTCTGACCCTGTCCAACCTGGATGCGTATTTAAATATTATCCACAAGCATGGGCTTAAAGCAATGCTCACGACCAGCGGATACTTTTTAAAGAAACACTCTTATGATACACTTTTTCATCCTTGTGTAAAACAGATCAACATATCACTCAACAGTTTCAATAAAAATGATACTTCTATCACCTTTGAACAATATATGAACCCCGTACTTGCGTTATGTGAAGCCAAGCTAGAGAGAGGAGAAGATATCTTTATTAATTTACGTGTATGGAATTTAGATGAAATGATGAGTGAACGAAGGTTCAATGAAACACTCTTTGAAAAACTCTCGTCTGCATTTGGTACCAAACTTGATCTTAAAACTATTTATGAAGAGAAACCAAAGTCACTGCGTTTAGCTTCTAAAATACTTGTACATTTTGACAACTATTTTGAATGGCCTTCTTTAAACAATAGAAACTATGGGCATGGTACATGCCAAGGCCTACAGTCGCATGTGGCTATCTTGGCCAGCGGGAAAGTGGTCCCTTGCTGTTTGGATTGTGATGGGATCATAGAACTTGGAGATTTGCATGAAAATACGCTGGATGAGATCCTAACTGCAAAGCGTGCTGTAGATATGGTAGAGGGATTTAAAGAGGGCAAAGCGGTGGAAGAACTTTGCCAGAAGTGTTCTTATAAGGATCGTTTTAACGATTAATTAGGTATGATCCTTTGGAATTTTGTACCTTCTATACTGACACCTAACATTAATCCTTCTGCACCATAGATAAAGGCCACAATAGGTTTTTCATAACTGATAGAGGTGATATCTTTATTTTTCCCCCAGTCCGCTACCGTAATAGAACCATCTACACCGGCTTCCCATCCATTACTTCGAATAAAATTGTTTAATGAGGCTTCTGAAAGAAAGGCGATCAGCACAGAATGCTCTTGAACACCGGCTTGGTACCCTATAGAAGCGGATGTCATACTGTAAAAGTGTTTTGTTGTACCATTGATACGTAGGGCACCTTCACCATATTCACCTCCAACGATAAATCCACCCTTGATGACAGAAGGAAATACAAGATATCCTTTTACTTTTGAAAGAAATTCCGGTCCTCCTACCACTTCTTTTTCAAATTTTTTGATAGCTATATCAACATCTGCATTAAGTTGGACAGCTGGTTTTGCAAATGAAAATTGAGTAAAGACTAGAGAGATGAGTATCAATAGCATCATTGGGTTGAATTTTTTACTGTACATGTTGTAATCCTTATGAAATTTGTCATATTATATCTTAGAAAAATAAATAAATTGTGTAGGATCACCATGGAAAAATTAACTATTAAAGCATACGCCGTAAAACATAAATTGAGTATGTTCGATGTAGTGAAAATGACCAAATCAGGTCAAGTACCAACAGAAACAGTCGTAGAAAACGGTAAAGATGTAGTCTATATCTTACTGGATGGCACGGTTGAGAAAACAGTCCAAAAGTCTACTGTAAAAGAAGAAAACAAAGAACCTTATAGCTTACGAAAAGAGAATGCAAGACTGAAAAAAGAGATAGAGAAATTAAAAAAAGAGATCGAAATACTGAAAAATAGAGTATAATGATGTCATGAAAGTAGCGTATATAACGGATGATATCTATCTACAGCATCATACCGGAGCAATGCATCCAGAGTCTCCAGATCGCTTGACGGCAATTAATAAAGCCATTGAAGTACTGCATCCATCTTTGACATTTAAATCTCCTATAAGTGCTTCAGAGCGTATCATAGAGCTTGTACACTCTCCTGAACATATTGAGAGCGTTAAAAACGTTTGTGCATATGGTGGCCGCATAGATTCCGATACGGTTTGCAGTGTAGATTCTTTTGATGCAGCAAGAATGGCTGTGGGGGCGGGAGTAGTGGCATTGGATGGTATAAAGTCTGAAGAATTTGAACGGGTTTTTTGTGCTGTAAGACCACCTGGACATCATGCCAGACCTGCACAAGCTATGGGGTTCTGTCTTTTCAATAATATCGCTATAGCTGCACGGTATGCACAGAGTATAGGGTACAAAAAAGTGATGATCGTCGATTTTGATGTGCATCACGGTAATGGTACACAAGATACTTTTTATGCTGATGACTCTGTATTTTATTTTTCATCACATCAGGCGTATATATTTCCCGGTACAGGTGCCGCATCAGAGAAAGGTGAGGGTAAAGGCATTGGCTACACTGCAAACTTTCCAGTGATGGCTGGAACTACAGATAGTGAATTACTTGACATCTATGAAAATGATCTGCCTTCACTCGTCAAGGACTTTAACCCTGATATCATCTTGGTCTCTGCAGGGTATGATCTGCATGAAAGTGACCCTTTGGCACAACTCAACATCACTACGGAAGGTATAAGAGATATAGTGAGGTGTATACTGGATAGTGCAGATGTGCCTTTTGTGTTTTTTTTAGAAGGGGGTTATAATGTCAATGCTCTGGGAGAGAATGCGAAAGTGACACTGGAAGAGATGCTGAAAAGCACCTCTTCCTAAAAGTTTTAACAGGGATTAAAACGTATAGGCTAATTGGAAAGAAACACTGTCTTCCGCGTGATCAGTAGTAATAGTACTACCTAGAGGAGCTATACTAAATGTTTCAGTATTTGTAGGAGCATAAACATAAGCTAAGTCAAGAGAGAAAGCTCTTGTAAATTCATAACTTGCACCTACTGTATAGTGATCTTCTTGGGTTGCAGGGAAACCTAATAGATTTAACATATTAAATAGTGGATCTGCTGTTTCTACTACTGCAGACTCTGCATGATTGTATCCTAGTCTTACGGTCCATTCGTTTTCTGTATATTGGTAACCAATGGCGTAGACATCAGAGTCATCCCAACCATAATCACCATAGCCTTGGGCATCAGACCATTTTATTTTTTTGTAGTCAAAAGCAAAAGTATGTTGACCCATAGTATAAGCAAGACCTAGACCATACTCTTCCGGTTGTTCAAGTTTGTCACTAAAATTAGATCGACCAAATCCTGCCATAGCCGTGCTTATTTGAGGATTATAGTCCATCTCTATAGCGGATCTATACATAGCTCCAAATGTAAGACCATCGATACCATTTGCGGTGAAGTCATAGGCAAGACCTAAATTATAACCAAACCCAAAGTCTTGTGCTAATCCAGCACCATTTGGACCTCCATTTTGCATTCCCGTAGAATCATAGTTAATATCCAAATTACCATACTGGAGAATAGGGGTGACGGCAAGACTCAAGCCACCTGTTTTATAGGCAATAGGTACTCCAAATTGCATAAGTTGCAAGTTTGTAACCATTTGAAAGTTTCCTGGTACCTCACTGTAATCTGTACCCATACCAGCAGTTCCCCACATACCTACACCAATATACCAATTTTCATCTATCTTATGTGCAATAGATACTTCTGGAATTACATTTGTATCTGCATCACTAGTATACTTAGGTCCCATACCGGCTATTTCTGTTTTAATATCTGGCATAAATAGCGTACCACCAAACCCGATTTCAGTACCTTCCACACTGGTGATGAGTGCACCATTGCTTAAAGCAGATTCTGCACCATGACTCATAGCGATTCCAGCACCACCCATACCTCTCGCTTTTGCACCCATTGCGATAAGGTTATCTCCGTTTGTTGCATGGATCATCGTTGAAGTGATAAGTGAAAGTGCGATTAATTTCCCTAAGGTTCTTGTTGTCTTTACGTTCATTCCCTTGTCCTTATAGTAAATGTAAACCTATAGTAGCTAAAATATATTAAATATTAAAGGAAATTTAGCAATATATTCTATGTTTTATATTAATTGAGTAGGATTTGTTTTTGTAATAAAATATAGATTAAATGAGATTATGAGTTGAATAAGAGAATAAAAATTATGAAGTAAAAAAAGTGTAGTATTACCCACTATAAAAGTGGGTAGAGGGTTTTAGATCTTGCTTTTAACGAATGCTTCCATATCAGCAACAACTTCTTCAAGCGTTCTCTCACCAGAAATCACTTCTAAAAGGTTTTTCTCTGTATAAAATGCTTGAATTTCAGCCAATGGATCTGTATAGATCTTCATTCTATCGTTGAATACCTCTTCACTGTCATCACTTCTCTCTTCACCTGGGGCTGCTTCTGCACGACGGCCTAAAATTCTCTCTCTAGCTACTTGCTCGCTTACTCTTACTTCTATGACTGATGCAAGTTCAATATCATCTTCTTTAGATACCAGTTCATCAAAAGCAGTCATTTGCTCTGTACTTCTTGGATACCCATCGATAAGTACATTGTCTACAGGTGCATTTTTAATAGCAGATACGATCGTGTCTACGATGATGTTCAGTGGTACCAGTGCACCTTTAGAGATATAGCTTTCTATCGTTTGTCCCAATTCGCTTCCGCTTGCTACTTCTTCTCTTAGCATATCTCCAGTAGAGTAGTGTACGATAGTGTCACTGTTTTTCTCAGCGATGATACTTGCATCTGTTGTTTTTCCTGAACCTGGTGCGCCAATGATTAAAAATAGTTTTTTCATAGTTTTTTCTTTCCTTTGTTTTATGCTGTTGGTGTTTGTCTGATTCTAAGGCTTAGGTCTTTAAGCTGTTCTGCATCTACAACACTTGGTGCTTGTGTAAGAAGACACTGTGCTTTTTGTGTTTTAGGGAATGCAATAACTTCACGGATACTTGAAGCACCTGTCATAAGCATGATAAGTCTGTCAAGACCTAAGGCAAAACCACCATGTGGCGGTGCACCGAATTTGAGTGCATCAAGTAAGAATCCGAATTTGTCTTGTGCTTCCTCTTCATCGATACCAAGGAGCTTAAAGATCTCTGCCTGCACAGCTTCTTTATGGATACGGATAGATCCACCACCTAGTTCTGTACCATTAAGTACGATATCATAAGCGATAGACTCAATATCTTCGATATCTTCATAATCGAGTGATTTTGGTTGTGTAAATGGATGGTGAAGCGCTTTGACCTTGCCGTCTTCTACTTCGAACATAGGGAAGTCCATGACCCATAAGAACTCAAAAGTATCTTTAGGGATGATATCCATCGTTTCTGCAAGATAGATACGGAAACGACCCATATAATCCCATACCAGTTTTTTCTCACCGGCACCAAAGAAGACAGCATCACCTACCTCAAGTTCACATCTTTCGATGATAGCCTGAATATCTTCTTCTGTGAAGAATTTGGTAAGTGGACCTTTAAGACCATCTTCTTTCATCTGGAAGTAACCCAGACCAGATGCACCGAATTTACGTACATAGTCTTCAAAACCTTTCATTTGACGTTTTGAGAAGATCTCATCACCTTTTGGTACTTTCAGTGCTTTGATACGATTTTTCTTAGGTGCTTTTGCGATATTTGAGAAGATCTCATTGTCACATCTTTCAAAAATGTCGATCACATCTACCATTGCCAGGTCATAACGCATGTCTGGTTTGTCTGAACCGTATTTCTCCATCGCTTCAGCGTGAGGCATACGTTTGAACGTAGTAGGAATATCAAAACCACATGCAGAGAATACATCGTGGATGAGTTTTTCTGCAACTGCTATCACGTCTTCCTGATCACAGAAAGACATCTCAACATCTATTTGTGTAAATTCAGGTTGTCTGTCTGCTCTCAAGTCTTCATCTCTGAAACATTTTGCGATCTGGAAGTAACGGTCGAAACCACCAACCATAAGCAATTGTTTGAAAAGCTGTGGAGACTGTGGCAGTGCATAAAATTCACCAGGATGTACACGAGAAGGTACTAGGTAATCTCTTGCACCTTCCGGAGTAGATTTGGTAATGATAGGTGTTTCAACTTCAAGGAAATTGAGTGCATCAAGTGAGTTACGTGCAGCGATCGTTGCTTTTGAACGAAGCTTAAAGATATCGTAAGATTTTTGTGTACGCAGTTCCAAGTAACGGTGCTTCAGTTTGATCTCTTCATTTACCTTATCATCATTGAGATCAAAAGGCATAGGTTTAGAACGGTTCTCTATGTTAAGATCATCCACTACAATCTCGATCTTTCCGGTTTTAAGTTTAGGATTTTCCAGTCCTTCACCTCTAGCACGTACTTTACCTTTAGCTATCAAAACAAATTGGTCTCTTACTTCTTCAGCTAGTTTATGTGCATCCGCATTGTCTGCCGGATCACACACAAGCTGTACTACTTCATCTTTGTCTCTAAGGTCGATGAATATAAGTCCACCATGATCTCTACGTGAAGAGACCCAACCCGCAACGGTAACTTCTTGTCCAATATGTTCTTCGTTTACTTCTGCACAATAATGTGTTCTCATGACTATCC
Source organism: Sulfurovum xiamenensis (assembly GCF_030347995.1). Classification (NCBI taxonomy): domain Bacteria; kingdom Pseudomonadati; phylum Campylobacterota; class Epsilonproteobacteria; order Campylobacterales; family Sulfurovaceae; genus Sulfurovum; species Sulfurovum xiamenensis. The sequence goes on along the minus strand of NZ_JAQIBC010000007.1, from coordinate 25,276 downwards.
TATCTGTTTATAATGGCGCGATTATATCAAAAAGTAGTTTAGGGTTAAATTCACACTTTAAAATATGGCAATATGAAATATTTTCAAATACTAACAGTACATTTATGCTACTCTAACAATTATATTTCTTAAATCAGGAAAAAGATGAGTAGTGAAAAATTAGCACAGATAAAAACTGCAGGGTTTATCTTAAAACCCAACGACCCAGAGATAAAGTCACTTTATGAAAGGATAAAGGCACAGTTCGAGTCTAAAGGTATTTCTGTGATCTTGGCAGAACGTTCAGCACAGAGGGTAGGTCTAAAAGGTATGGCCTTTGAAACAATGTGTGAAAAATCGGACTTTTTAGTCTCTTTGGGTGGAGATGGTACGTTGCTTTCATTGGTGCGTCGTTCTCATGGACACGATAAACCTGTTGTGGGTATCAATGCCGGGAATTTAGGATTTTTGGCCGATGTGACCATAGATGATGTAGAGTCATTTTTAGATCAACTGATCAGAGATGAATATCGTATTGATGAACGTATGATGATAGAAGGGTATCTACAAAGAAAAAATGGTCAAAAAGAGCCATTTTTTGCGTTTAACGATGTAGTGATCACACGTCCTGTAGTCTCCAAGATTGCAACCATATACGCATCTATTGATGGAGAAAGATTTAATACTTATAAAGGGGACGGTCTAATCATTGCGACACCTACAGGATCGACTGCCTATAATCTTGCAGCCGGTGGTCCTGTCATGTATCCACTGACGCAGGCACTTATTATGACACCGATACTGGCACACTCTTTGACACAGCGCCCTCTCGTGGTACCTGCTGATTTTACGATCGAACTCTCTTCTCCTGAAGAACGTGTCATTGCAGTGATAGATGGACAAGATGATTATGAGATGGTTCCGGAAGATGTACTGGTGATCAGGGGTGCAAAACGTGGGGCAAAACTTCTGCATAGAAAAGAGCGTAATTACTTCTCAGTATTGAGAGAAAAACTTTCATGGGGTGCCGGGAATTGATAGAACGTTTATATTTACGCGATCTTGTTACTTTTGATGAAGTAGAATTAGAGTTTGAAAATGGATTGGTGGTTTTAACCGGACCCAGCGGGGCAGGAAAATCCGTACTAATGTCTGCGATACTTTCCAGTTTCGGATATAGTACACAAGGTGCTGCAGCACTCTGCGAAGTGAACTTGCAAAAGCCTGAGCAGTTAAAAAGTGATGCCTATGAACTTGAGAATGATCTGACGGTAAAGACACTTAAAAAAGAGAAGCTTCGTTATTTTATCGATGGCCAAAATATCTCAAAAAAGGCTTTGAGTGACATGTTTTTGCCGTATGTTAAGTACCTCTCTGTGCGTGACAAAGGCGGTTTTGAATCTGATACACTTTTAGAGATGATTGACGGTCAGCTTCTCAGCGAAGACAAGACCTTTAAGCAGTTACTCAAAGAGTACAGAAAACGTTATAGAAATTATAAAGAAAAAGCTTCACAGCTCTCAAAGATAAAAGAAGATGAAGCAAAGCTTGCTGAACTTATAGAATATGCTACGTATGAAGTAGAAAAAATAGCTTCTATCAACCCGCAGATAGGGGAAGAAGAGGAGTTGCTCAAGGTCAAACAGCAACTTTCCCGTATCGATAAGATAAAAGATGCCCTTTCCACAGCAGCAGACATTTTTACATTAGAAGCGAGTGTGGAAGAGGTCTATCGACTTTTAGATAAGGATGGATCAGTATTTAATGATGCAATGAACCAGCTTCGTGCTGATTTTGAAGAGACGGAAAACCTTGCAGATGAACTTGAAGAGGTCAATGTGGAAGAGGTACTGGATCGTCTGGCTGATCTTACAACACTGAAGAACCGTTATGGAAGTATAGAAGAGGCATTAGCTTATAAAGAGTCCAAAGAGAAAGAGCTTTCCGGATATCAGAATATAGAAAAAGACAAGAGTATGTTGGAGTCATTTTTGGCTTTAGAGTTTTCAGAGTTACAGATCATTGCTTCAAAACTCTCTCAGGCACGTAAAAAAGAGGCAAAGATACTAGAAAAATCTTTAGCTGAGTATCTGACCACACTTAAACTTCCTCCCCTTACTTTTGTATTCTCTTCTGATAGTTTAGGAGAAGGGGGAATGGATTGTGTTGAGGTGATGCTTGGGTCTTCAAAAACCGCGACACTCAGTGGAGGCGAATTTAACCGTGTACGTTTGGCTCTGATGGCAACGACCATACCTGCAGATAAGAGTAAACAAGGTGTGCTTATACTCGATGAGATAGATGCCAATGTGAGTGGCGATGAATCCATCGCTATAGCAGAGATGATACATAAGCTCTCCTCTGTGTACCAGGTTTTTGCGATCTCACATCAGCCGCATCTTACCGCAAAAGCGGGACAACATATTGTTGTAACAAAAGCAGGACAAAAGAGTAAGGTGCAAGTATTAAATGATGTGAGCCGTGTTTCTGAGATTGCAAGGATCATTGCAGGAGAAAATCCTACGGATGAAGCATTGGAGTTTGCTAAAAAGTTAAGGGCTTAAGTATATTGTGCTTTGAGTTCACTGGTATAGTGTACAAGATGTTCAAGATAGGCTTTGGCTATGTCAACATCTGTCCCCGTTTTTACATAGGTGTTGTAATCAGTTAAAAGATCTGAGACGCCACCTGTACCCAGATTTGTCGCGGAACCTTTGATCCCATGTGTCAACTTTTCTACTTTATGAAAATCTCTTTCTTCTATGGCCGCTTCGATGCGAGGGATCTCTGTTTCTATTTGTGGGATCAGTTCAGCTACGAATTCTTTTGCTTCTTCGTCTGAAAGCCCCATTTCCACTAGACGGACATGCGTGAACTGAGGATAATTCGCCTGAGGTAGTTCTTTTGTCTCCTGTATGGTTTCTGTTTTAGGTTCGGGTTCGAGTTCTATTGTAGGCTCAGGTTTTGGTTCTTGCTTTGCTTCCACTACAGGTTCAATTTCTGTTTTAGGTTGAGGTTTTGGTTCGGGTTTCGGTTCAGGCTTTGGAGCAGTTCTCTTTTGTTCTTTTGAAGGTGCAGTTTTTGTATCAGGAGCGGTTTTTGTTTGTTTTTTGCGTCTTCCTTCCTGATACTTTTTCTCATTTCTGTATTCAAGAAAGATAAGTAAAAGTACAAGAAAAACAAAGATAGATATGATGATTGATGCAGACATAGCAGCCCTTCGAAATTATAATTTATGCTTAACTATAACTTATTGAAGGTTAGATTAGCATGTTTGAAGAGATGAATATAGAAGAAATTTGCTATAATGTATAAAAAAGGACATTATATAGATGTTAATAGATACACATTGTCATTTGGATGATGAACGGTATGATGATGATATAGAACAGGTTTTGGAAAATGCCACAGAAAAAGGTGTAGAAAAATTCATTATACCAGGGGCAGATCCTAAAACATTGCAGAGAGCAGTGGATTTGGCTGAACGGTATGAGAATATTTATTTTGCAGTAGGTGTGCACCCTTATGATGCGGGTGAGTATGACAGAACATTTTTAGAACCCTATGTAACTCATCCTAAATGTGTCGCGATAGGCGAATGCGGCTTGGATTATTTTAGACTACCAGAATCAGAAGAAGAAATCGAAAAAGAGAAGAAACTTCAAAAAGAAGTTTTTATAGATCAGATACTTTGGGCTAAAGAGCTGCAAAAGCCACTGATAGTCCATGTAAGAGAATCAACTCCGGATTGTCTCGCTTTACTTGATGAATATGCAGGGGAAGAGGGAGGTGTACTACATTGTTATAACGCAGATGAATCTTTACTCAAACTTGCGAAAAAGAATTTTTATTATGGTATAGGTGGCGTATTGACATTTAAAAATGCAAGAAAACTGATTAATGTCTATTCTAAAATTCCTCAAGATAAATTAGTAATAGAGACAGATGCACCGTACCTTACGCCTCATCCCCATCGTGGTGAGAGAAATGAGCCAAGTTATACTACATTTGTAGCAGATAAAATGGCTGAACTCTCGTCACTCAGTAGAGAAGCGATCGAAACGTTAAGTACTCAAAATGCCCAAAGACTTTTTAGGTTCTGATAGAAATGTATAGAGGGATAAGATATGTTAAACGTATTTTATTTTTTTACTTACTATGTGTAGGTTTTGTTTATGGAACATCATTAGCCCATAAGTATCCCAGCTATTCCTATGTGTTTCATGAATTTGATGTGGATGAATCTTATCTCTATAATGAAGCGTTCATCTCTTTTGTCTTAAAACATGAAAAAAAGTTACGATCATTTTATAGACGTTCTTTACTTCGAGGTAAAGAGATATTGCCAACGATCCAGGGACTTCTTGTAGAAGATGGTGTAAGTGATCTGTTTATCTATCTCTCTATGGTCGAATCTGGTTTTTCCACAGATGCAATTTCTCCCAAAAAAGCAGTAGGTCTATGGCAGTTCATGCCCACTACGGCAAAAGATTATAACCTGACTGTATGCCATAGCTATGATGAACGGTGTGATACGGTCAGTGCTACCTCTGCAGCGATCAATTATCTCAATAAACTGCATAAGCAGTTTGGTAAATGGTATTTATCAGCCATTGCCTACAATTGTGGAGAGGGGTGTGTAAGTAGGGCTATCAAACGTGCTGGAACAGATGAATTAAGTGTTTTGATCGATGGAAATTTGAAATATCTGCCCCGTGAAACACGTCAGTATATGAAAAAGATCCTTCTTCTTGCTATGATAGGTGAAAATGATACTTTAGATTTTGACAATGAGACGGATGAGAAGTTGGAAAATAGGCTGATACAAGTTGACGTGCTTTCCGGGACACCACTCAAAGAGATTGCAAGATTGTTAAAAATGAAAGAAGAAAAACTTTTAAGTTTGAACAAAAGTTTAAAAGAGGAAATTATACCTCAAGAGAGACCTACTTACAAGATCACTATTCCTATTGATAAGGTGTATGCCTTTTATTTACGATACCCGTTACCAGATAAAAAGAGGGTATTCAAGTCACATATGATATCACACACAGTTGCTCTAGGAGAAACCGTAGAGAGCATTGCTAAATTATATGATGTAGATGCAGAGGAGATCATCACTTCTAACCATTTAAAAAATGATTTTCTTGTCTTGGATAGTCTGCTAGTGATTCCCGTAAACAAGAAAATATTTGATAAAATATCAAAATAAGAATTTATTATATTTTATCATATGTTGTAAAAGGGAAAATGTGAAAAAAAATCTTCTGGATATATCTGTCCGTATGGCTCCTCTTGTTGTATTGTTGTTCCTTAGTAGTTATTGGAGTTATAGAGAATGGGAAAGGATGGATCCTGCTAATACAGGGCTTTTTGTCTCTTTGTTAATGATTGTAGTGTTGAGTCTCTTGTCCTTGGGATATATATGGTTTGATTATCGTAAAGAAACAAGAGAAAACAGAGCACTTGTATCTGTATTAGATAGTATTGAACATTTGGTAGATAATGAAGAGAGGATCCATACACAGCAAAGAGAAGCAGCATATAAATATATTGCGGATCTTTTTTCCCTTTTAGTGGAAAAGGGAAAAAAGATTAGAGAGGAGGCAGAGGCAAAAAGTCAATTTTTATCGACCATGTCTCACGAAATCCGTACACCGCTCAATGGTATTTTAGGTTTTACTAAACTTCTAAAAGAAATGGATACAACAGAAGATCAAGAAGAGTTCATCTCCTTGATCGAAAATTCATCAAACAATCTTATTGCTATAGTGAATGATGTTTTGGATCTTTCTAAAATGAATGCGGAAAAAATGGAGATCGAATCTATCCCTTTCAATTTATTTGAGACCATCGATCTGACGGTAGCATCCTTTGCACAAATGGCGGATCAAAAGGACATTGAGTTTGGGGTATTGGTCGATCCGACTCTATCTCCTTATATGATCGGTGATCCTACAAAACTTTCTCAAATATTGACAAATCTTATAGGGAATGCCATTAAATTCACGGATGCCTACGGTAAGATCAATCTTTTTGTTGAAGGGGTAAGTAGTGACAAAGATCACACAGGGTTAAAGTTTTCTGTGAGTGACAACGGTATCGGACTGAGTGAAGCACAGCAAAAGACTATTTTTGAAGCCTATGGACAGGCAACAGCAGGTACAAGCCGAAAATATGGAGGTACGGGACTCGGACTGACTATATCACGGAAAATGGTTCAGTTGATGGGTGGAGAACTTGAAGTCAAAAGTAAAGAGAATGAAGGAACGACTTTCTTCTTTACTTTACCATTAGAAAAAAACAAAGATCATGAACCTAGTGTCTATATTGACTTTTCTGATCTCTCTGTTGGTCTTGCGCTTCCTGTAAAGAGTATCAATCGTCAGTTGGATACCAATCTTCAAACGTATATAGAACACTTGGGTGCAACATTTTCATTCTACTATTATGAAGATCTTTTTGAGTCTGAGACACCTGTAAGCTTACCTGATATTATGATATTTGATCATCACTATGCGAGATTGCCAGGAGAGTTGGAACAGTGTGCTGCTCTGGAGTGTAAATCTGTACTTTTGACCAATGGTAGTTTAAGGGCGCGTGTCAATCCACAACAACATCATTTTACCGATGTGGTCCTCACACCTGTCAGTCTGGCAAAAACGATCAGGATCTTAACCAATGCAAGTGAGCATAAGAAAGAGAAGATACTTACCTCTGATACAGTAGAAGATACCGAACAGTATCAAGGCATACATGCACTCGTGGCGGATGACAACCAGATCAACTGCAAACTCATAAAGATCATTTTGGAGAACCTTGGTCTGGAAGTGACTGTGGTCAATGATGGAAAAGAGGCAGTTGCGATGTCTACAAAAAATGTCTATGACATTATATTTATGGATATTGAAATGCCTGTGATGGATGGTGTGGAAGCCTGCAAGCAAATTATACAACATGAAACAGAACATCATTTGAAACATGTTCCTATCATCGCACTCACTGCGAATACTTCTTCCGGAGAGAAAGAGAAGTATATGTCTAAAGGCATGGATGATTATGCTGTAAAGCCACTAGATATAGAAGCGTTAAAAATGATTATCTCAGAGCACTGTAACTCTTAGTTTATCAAGCAAAAACAAAGTCAAATAAAGCGATAATACCTACCTAAATATAAATGCATCCCCGAGGTATTATGAAGAGACTTGTATCCCCAATATTATTGATCACTATTTTGGGGGTAAGTACTCTTTTTACAGGGTGTGGACCGGAACCTAGGGATCCTAAAGCCACAAAATATACAAGTGCAGCCAGACATAAAGCTACTATGCGTTCCTATAAGGTCTTAGGCAAACGTTACAACCCAACGTATGTAGAGGTAGGACAGGTCATGTATGGGATCTCAAGCTGGTATGGACCTAATTTTCATGGTAAACAGACAAGTAATGGTGAAGTCTATAATATGCATGCAAGAACCGCAGCACATAAAACATGGCCCATGGATACGATGGTAAAAGTCAATAACTTGGTCAATGGTAAAAGTACGATCGTCCGTATTAATGACAGAGGGCCTTTTGTGAGAGGCCGGATCATTGACTGCAGTTATACAGCCGGAAAAGAGATAGGACTTGACAAAATGGGGATCGCTAAAGTTTCGATAGAGGTGGTCGGATTTGCAGGAAAAGTTGAGTCCGATGCAGCGATAGCAAGACAGAAAAGAGAACATACGCAAAAACGTATAGTACTCTCCAATTTCGGTGTACAAGTAGGGGCATTCAGACGTTATGAAGGTGCCAAAGTCTATCAAAGAAAATATAGCGGCATGTATAAACGCTATAATACCATCATAAGACGTTTTGATGATATCGATGGGGCACCGCTGTACCGTGTATGGCTCATGGGGTTCAGGTCTGAAGAAGAAGCGAGGGACTTTAAGGCGCATAATTACCTAGAAGGTGCATTTATCGTAAGAAATTAATCAAAGTAGGAAGAAAGATGATAGAAGTAACAAGAGAAACCAAAGAGACACAAATTTCAGTCAAGCTCAACCTGTATGGTTCAGGAAAAGCCAAGATAAACACCGGTGTAGGATTTTATGATCATATGCTTGAAGCCTTCACTAAACATGCGCATATCGACATGGAAGTGACGTGTACAGGAGATACACATATTGATGATCACCATACGGTTGAGGATGTGGGTATCGTCATAGGTCAGGCACTTAAACAAGCTATCTATCCTGTACAGAGCATAGAACGTTTCGGTAATGCAACTGTCGTTATGGATGAAGCCAGTGTGACCTGTGATATCGATCTGTCAAATAGAGGGTATCTTGTATTTGAACTTCCTATCGGTGGTAAAGTAGGGAACTTTGATGTGGAGCTTGTAGAAGAGTTCTTTAAAGCCTTTGCCTTCAATCTTCCTTTGACACTTCACCTTATCTATAACCGTGGTAAAAACAAACACCACATCATAGAGGCTGCATTTAAAGCACTGGCTGTAGCGCTTCGCAGAGCGGTAACCGTGAATGAAAATGCCGGTATACCAAGTACAAAGGGTGTACTGTGAGTATTGAACTGGTTGTACTTGATGTAGACGGTACTATGACAGACAGTCATATCACGTATAGTGAACATGGTGATGAGATCAAGTCTTTTAACGTAAAAGATGGTTTGGCTATTGCTTCATGGAGAAGACTGGGAAAACAGGTGGCTATCATCACGGGAAGAACTTCAAGCATTGTTGCACGTCGTGCAAAAGAGCTGCATATAGAACATTTTTATCAGGGCATAGACAATAAAAAAGAAGTGTTGGAATCACTCTTGGAAAAGCTTGACCTCACTATGGACAATGTCGCAGCCATAGGAGATGACCTTAATGACCTACCCATGCTAAAAGCGGCTAAAATTTCATTCGTACCACGAGACGCAAGTGCTTATGTAGATAAGATCGCTAATGTAGTACTTTCCAAAAGAGGCGGAGATGGTGCAGTACGTGAAATGATAGAATACCTCATTGTTAAAGAAGGGCTTGAAAAGAAGTATCTGGAGCTATGGGAATAAAATTAGAATACATATTGACCATTATGATCATCGGGATCATATCCGGTGCTCTCATGTTAAAGTTACAAGATGCTCATGCACCAAGTAAAGCATTTACCAAAGAGCTTGAATTCATGGATACCACTTTGACGGAAGTAGATACGGAAACTATGAATAGTCGTATATATGGTACATATGGGGTGAGGGACAAGGGTGTATTGAAGGTAGAGAACATACGATATCTTGATGATCAGATAGAGTCACTTTCTGCGGACAAAGGTAAACTTGAGAATGACATACTTCAATTAGACGGTCATGTGGTCATGCAGGAGAAAGGTGGCTATAGGTATGAAACAGAACATGCTATCTATAATAAAAAGAGTGAAATATTACATATCACAGCACCTTTTACCGGTACCAGAGGAGAAAATATTATCAAAGGACAAAGTATGGAGTATGATACACGCCAAAAAAAGGCTACCGGTAAGACAGTGGATACAGTATTTTATACCCCTGACAAGTAATATCGTGCTACAATATTCAACCAGGTCACAAAGGGACACTATGCATTTTGTAAAAATAATACTTTTAGTGATGCTCACACAGACACTTTTTGCAGAAAGGGTAGAGATCACTTCTACATCTATGGAAGCAGAAGAGCTCAAGAAAGAAGTACACTTCATAGGTAATGCCAAAATAAAAAAAGGGGATGACTGGTTACATGCCGATAGAGTCATCGTCTACTTTGATGACAATAATGAAACAAAAAAATATGAAGCTATGGGATCAGTGAAATTTGAGTTTAAAAAGGATGAAAAACATTTTAAAGGAAGTGCAGATAAAGTGGAGTACAATACGGTTCAATCACTTTATGTATTGATCGGTAAAGCAATTTTGGATGATCTGGTCAAGAAAAGTCATCTCAATGGTGATAAGATCATTTTGGATATGTCTACCGGGAGTGTAGATGTGAAAGGTAACCGTAAAAAGCCTGCGAAGTTTATTTTTGATATGAAGGACGAATAGTGAGTACACCTCGAGTTGTAGAAGCAGCATTTATCAAGTCAGCACAGAGCATTGCAGACTCTTTACCTGAAGATATGAGTGAAGTGGTTTTTTTAGGACGTTCCAATGTAGGGAAAAGTTCTACACTGAATTCATTGACACAAAGAAAGAACCTGGCTAAAAGTTCAGCTACACCAGGGAAAACACAACTGATCAATTTTTTTGAAACGAGATATCTCTACAATGAAGAGAGTTACCCTGTACGTTTTGTAGATCTACCGGGATTTGGGTATGCAAAGGTTTCTAAGTCATTGAAAGAAGTGTGGCAGAAGAACCTTGTGGAATTTATTCAGCATCGTGTCTCTATTCGTCTTTTTATCCATCTTCGTGATGCCCGCCATCCACATGCCAAGATAGATGATGACGTAGAAGCGTATATCTCTGAATTTATTCGTCCTGATCAGAAGTACCTGACAGTGTTTACGAAGATCGATAAACTCAATCAAAAAGAAAGAGCAAAGCTCAAAAAAGACTTCCCCGGTTCTATCACACTTTCAAACCTGAAGAAGAATGGTCATGACAGAGTACATCAAATGATACTGGAAACGATTTTCGGTGTAGAGGATGGAACTAAAAGCAAAAGTGACAGCGTAGAAGAGAATGAGGAAAAAGAGTGATTGAACTTGTAAAAGCAAAACTGAGTGATATCCCTGCTATGCAGGCTTTAGTTGCCCCTGAAGTAAAAGATGGGATCATCCTGAATCGCACAGAAGATGAAGTCGCAACCAATATACGCTCCTATGTTTTGGCAAAAGACGGTGAGAAACTTGTGGGGTATACAGCCTTGCATATACACTCAAGAAGACTGGCTGAGATCAGAAGTCTTATCGTAGATGAAGCCTACCGTGGACAGAATGTAGGTCAGAGAATGGTACAGTTCACACTGGAAGAAGCGAAGAATATAGGTGTGGAAGAGGACGTACTTGTCTTAACGTACCTTCCTCAGTTCTTTCTAAAATTGAATTTTAAAGAAATCGATAAAGAGGTGATACCTGAACATAAGATCTGGGCGGATTGTATCAAGTGTATTCATTTCCCTATTTGTAACGAAGTAGCCTTGGTCTACAAATTAGCGTAATCTGGGTTTTTGATGGATCATGTAACAAAAGCGCAACATGGCCTTTTCTTTTGGGTATTTGCCGGTACATTCATCTTTTTTTATCCCATGCTTATCTCTATTTATGTTTTTTTACCCCTCTTGATAGGGGCCATGGGTTATATGTTGGTGCAGGGATCAGAGAGAGCAAAAGCACCCTTTATTTTACTTGCTATTGTCTATATGGTCAATTTGGAAGTCAATCTCTCTTTGCCGATCTTTCTTTCCGTGATCTCTTCATTATTGTTTTATTTACTTCTCTATCCCTCTTTAAAACATTTCCGAAGATGTATCATATGCAGAGCGCTGTTAAGTGTAGTTTTTTTAGATCTTATGTATTTGGGATGCCTGTTTGCTTATGATTTTATCTTTCAGACCCAGAGTATTATCCTGGATGAGATCCTGCTTTATACCCTTATCGTAGATATGTTAGTTGTGGTGATCCTATGAGATACAAGTTTATCGTATTGGTCTTCCTTATTTTTTGGGCTGTCATGATCACAAGACTCTATCATGTTAGTATCAAATCCAATTTTTACTATGAGGGATTGGCAAAAGAGAATATAGAACGAAAACAGTTTATTAAACCCGTAAGAGGTGAGATAACAGATGCTCGTGGAAACCTGTTGGCCATGAACCAGATCGGTTTTTCACTCTCTATTGCACCACACTTGAAAGTAAAGAACCATCAGTTGGAAAATGTCATTGAAAAACTAATTGAAACATTTCCCGATCTCAATAAAACAGTGATGTTGAAAGTCTATAAAAAGCACAATTCACCTTACAATCACAAATATATAAAGGTTGTAGATTTTATACATTACGCAGATATGATGGGGGCTTATCCAAAATTAAGTCTCATAGAGAACATTAAAATCGAAGCGGAGACAAAACGTTATTATCCTTATGGAAAGTATGCTGCACATATCGTCGGATACACTGGAAGGTCCAATAAAAAAGAAAATGAAAAAGACCCTGTTGTCAATGAGGTTGGTAAAACAGGAAAAAGTGGTCTGGAGCGCTATTATAATAAAGTTCTGGAAGGTGAACTGGGTTATGAGATCAGTAAGGTCACGGCAACGAATAAAGCCATAGAGGTACTTGAAAAAGAACTTCCTAAAGACAATAAAAATATACAACTCAATATAGATATAGAGCTCCAGAAGATGATCTATGAGCGTTTTGGAGAGGATACAGGAGTGGCAGTTGTCATGCGTACCAATGGTGAGGTCTTAGCAGCAGTGAGTTACCCTTCTTATGATCCTAATCTTTTTGTTGGAGGCATCAGCTCTAAGGAGTGGAAAGCCCTGCAGGATAATATTGATCATCCTTTTACCAACAAATTTATCCATGGAACCTATCCTCCGGGCTCAACGATAAAAATGGGTATGGCCTTGGCATTCTCTAAAGCATTGCCTAATTCTCTTGGGGCACCCGAGTATTGTAATGGGCATATCACACTGGGTAGCAGTAAACATAAGTTCAGATGTTGGTCACGGTGGGGACATGGAAAGGTTGATCTTAGAAAAGCGATACGAGAGAGTTGTGATGTCTACTTTTACAACAAAAGTTTAAAAGTTGGTATCGATGCGATGGCAGAAAACCTTCGTACTTTTGGTCTGGGTGTACAAACAGGCGTGGATCTGCCACGTGAATATGCAGGTGTGATGCCAGATAAGGCATGGAAGATGAAACGTTATAAACAGCCATGGTATATGGGTGAGACAGTCATCGCAGCGATAGGTCAAGGATATGACCTCGTCACACCTTTACAAGTAGCACGTTATACTGGCTTGATCGCTACTGCATCCCTAGCTAAGCCATTGATTGCAAGGGAAGTGGATGGGAAGAAAATTGAGCCTGAAATAAAGCCTTTGAGTTTTAATACGTATTATTTGAATGAGATTAGAAAAGGGATGTATGATGTATGTAATGTAAGAAGCGGAACGGCATATAGAACCATGAGTAAACTGCCTATTGTTGTTGCCGGTAAAACTGGTACTTCACAAGTCACTTCTATCCCTCAATCCACGCAAGTACGTTTAAAAGAGGAAGAGCTGGCCTATTATCACCGTTCCCATGCCTGGATCACTACGTATGCTCCGTATGAAGATCCTAAATACATTGTCACAGTACTGGTTGAACATGGAGGTCATGGTGGTAGTACGGCTGGTCCTATCACCGCAGATATCTATAAATGGCTCTACAGAGAAGGCTACTTCTCTGCTGCCGAAGGACCTAACGGAGATGTAGATAACAACAGCTTAAGATAATTTGTTACATATTTTGTAGCGTATTATTTAAAAAGAGTCCTAAGATAATGATGAGGCTGATGCCTGCTGATTTGTTGTAGAGTTTGTTGGCTGTAATAAATACAAGAAGTAGTGTTGCGACGATCATAGTAGAAATATCAAAGATATAGGCAGGTGCATTGATACCCATAGGTTTTGTCAAGGCTGCTGCACCAAGAACCACGGTCGTATTTGCCATATTTGAACCGATGATATTTCCTATAGCCATATCCACTTTACCTTTCACCGCTGCAGAGATACTTACAACCAATTCCGGTAGTGATGTCCCCAGTGAAACCATAATGATACCTATGATCCACTCTGAGATCCCAAAGCTTTTAGCGATGTCTGAAGCACTTTCTACGGTAAAATGTGCACCAATGATCACAAGTACAAATCCGCCAAAGAGTATACTTATACTCTTTGGCCAGGAGAACGAAACTATATCAAGATCATCTAAATCCTCTTCAGGAATATTTTTGGCATCTTGAAGCAAAAAGACAAGGTATGCACCCATTAAAAGTAACAAAAGTGACGCATCAAACCTTGTGATCACACCATCCAGTATCATCAATATAAAGACCAGTACCGGTACCAGTGCCCAGGTGCTGTCTTTGGCAAAAAAGTCTCTGCTTGGGTTGATCTTTGTGGCTATAAGAAAAACAGCTGCGAGTACAAGGGTGATATTCAGTACATTACTTCCTATGACATTGGCTATGGCTATATCCGGTTTATTACTTACACTGGCAGCGATACTCGCTGCCATCTCAGGTAAAGAAGTACCAAGGGCAATGAGCGTTGCACCGATAATAAATTCTGGAATGTTGAACTTTAAAGCGATACGTTCACTTTGGTTTATAATGAGGTCAGCACCCCAGATCAATACACCCATGGCAATAACAAAAATTACAAAACTCAACTTAAGACTCCTCTGTTCTTACGATTAGACTGTTAGGCAGATCAAATTCCTCTATGATCTCTTTCTCTCTTATCCTCATTTCACCTTCATCCTTTTCATGGTCAAAGCCCAGAAGATGCAGCATGCCATGAATGAACAAAAGTGAGAGTTCATCTTGAACTGTATGTCCGAATTCTACAGCCTTTTCTTTTACAAAAGACTCTGCAATAATGATAGAGCCTAAGGGCATTCCAAAGATTGATTGCTCTGTAAAAGGTGTCTCCATAGGAAATGAGAGTACATCTGTTACCTTGTTCTTACCTCTATGCTCTGCATTGAGTTCCTGCATGGTCTTATCATCAGTAATGATCAGCTCTACTTCTTTGGTAGAAAGCGTATCTGCAATCTTCTCTAAAGCTTCCAGATCCACTGCCAGTGATGTTTGATTATCTAAGTCTATCATGCAGGAAGTTTACCCAAATCTTGGTAAAATGGCAGTAAATCTTAAAATAGTTATAAATATTTTTGAGCCAATGGCTATGCTCTTTAGTGAAAGGCACCAAGGGTATTCCCTTAGGTCAATTTTCACGGGGCTTAGCTCTGTGAAAAGGAGACATGTTTATGAAAAAAGCAGTATGTATTATTTCCGGAGGTATGGACAGTACATTGAGTGCTAAAATAGCGCAAAATGAAGGGTATGAAATTATCGCTTTGCATTTTAACTACGGACAGCGTACACAGGATAAAGAACTTGAATGTTTCCGGAAGATCGCATCGGCAGTTGATGCCTCTGAAACGTATGAGATCGATCTGCCTTTTTTTGAGCAGATCGGTGCATCTGCCTTGACAGATCAAAGCATTGATGTACCGACGGGAGGGTTAGAAAAGGGTGTACCGGTGACCTATGTGCCTTTTCGAAATGGTATCTTTCTCTCCATTGCTGCTGCAGTGGCTGAGAAACATGGTGCGCAGGCACTTTTTATCGGTGTGGTAGAAGAAGACAGTTCAGGATACCCTGACTGTCGTGAGAGTTATATCAAACAGATGCAAAAAGCGATCAACCTGGGTACAAAAGATGAAACAGATCTGGAGATACGAATGCCATTGGTGGATTTGAAAAAAAGCGAGATCGTTCAAAAGTCTTTAGAGCTTCATGTCCCATTGAAAGATACATGGAGTTGTTATAAATCAGAAGAGAAGGCTTGCGGTGTGTGTGACAGCTGTCGATTGAGATTAAAAGGATTTGAAGAAGCGGGAAGTGTAGACCCGATTCTTTATGCGTAGCAGAGGTTTATTCAAAGGTAAACCCTCTGACAATAAAATTCAGTTCATATCCATGGTCCGGATATCTTTTTAGTCCCTCTGCAATAAATTGATGTCTAGTGATCTGTCTATCCCATAGACGGTAGGTCAATTTTTTAAACCACTCTTTTTTTTCATTTGTATTGAGCGAAAGTCGCTTATAATTAGGATCATCTTGGATACCTGAGGCTATTTTTCTCATGGTGTTTTCATACGCCTCTTTCTTTTCAGGAGTGGGCTCTTCATAATCATACTGTGTCTTTGGTGTTTGAATCTGTTGTGTCGGTTGGGTTGTTTGAGTTGGTTTCTTTGGTTCTATGAGATGACCTATAGAACTTGTACACCCAGAGAATCCAAATGCAGCCAATATCGTTAATAAAAAATGTCGT
This sequence comes from Sulfurovum xiamenensis, assembly GCF_030347995.1. Classification (NCBI taxonomy): domain Bacteria; kingdom Pseudomonadati; phylum Campylobacterota; class Epsilonproteobacteria; order Campylobacterales; family Sulfurovaceae; genus Sulfurovum; species Sulfurovum xiamenensis. Next base: position 9,215 of record NZ_JAQIBC010000007.1, on the reverse strand, counting down.
TTCATTGTGCCCTTTCTTGTAAATTATTATGTGGGTATTGTAACGAAATGAAATAAAAATTACTATGATATAATGCCATAAAAAATAAAGGAAATGACCATGATAATCCGTGCAAAATCACCTCAAGCAAAAGAAGCATACAGTCTTGTAGACGGATTGCAGGCTTATTTCGTCTCAAAATTGAACGCTGTTGCGTTACAGTTTGGAAAAGGCAGGTCATGTGAAGCTGTCACATGGGAACGTGACGGCGGAGAACACGGTGGCGGTGTAAGATATGAAGCCAGAGACACCGTTGTCTATGACAGAGGTTCGGTCAATATTTCCCAAGTACATTATGATGACGATGAGAGTAAAAAGTTAGGTTCAGCCACTGCTATCTCTACGATCATTCACCCGCGTAATCCCCATGCCCCTTCTATGCATATGCATATCTCTTGGACACAGATGAAAGATGGAGAAGGGTATTGGCGTGTCATGGCGGATCTCAACCCTTCGCTTCTAGGTGAATCGGATGCAGATAAAAAGCATTTTTCCCAAACACTTAAAAACGTTATAGGTGCATTGTATGAAGAGGGTGCCGCACAGGGTGACAGATATTTTTATATCCCGGTACTGGGACGACATCGCGGTGTAAGCCATTTTTATCTTGAAGGTTACAATAGCGGAAACTTTGAAGAAGACAAAGCGTTTGTCCTGAAAGTAGGTGAAAGAGTGATAGAGACATATATTGACATTATTTCGAAAAAACTCATGGAGTATCCTACATTTACAGAGGAAGAGAAAGAAGAACAACTGGCGTATCATACACTCTATCTTTTCCAGGTACTTACACTGGATAGAGGCACCACATCTGGTCTGTTGGTACATGATCAGAATGATGTAGGTATCATGGGTTCCATCCCTTCTCATGTGAACAGGGATCTCTTGGCTTCATGGGTACAAAAAATGCCTCAGCCTCAAGATCTCTTGGTTCAAGCATTACTGAAAGCTTTACCTGATGAGATGCCGACACCTGTAGAAGAAAACACCAAAAAAGCATTAGCATATGCTGTACGACAGCACTACAGAAAATATCCCGAAGCACTCAGTATGCAGGCCAGTGGAGATATCATTCCTCCAACCGTGGATAACCATCGTTAAGGAAAACAGTTATTCCAATGTAAGAGATACTTCTCTTACTTGACCCTTTCTAAAAATTTTTACCTGTACTGTATCACCGATATCATATCTCTCCAGTGTAGAGAGAAGCATTTGGGTAGTCTCTATCTGATGTTGGTCTATCCCGACGATTATATCTCCAGAGATGAGTGTATTATTTTGTATAGTAACCCCTCTAAGGCCTGATCTCTTTGCCGCTGAATTTGGCTGAACTTCTATGACTGCAACACCAGAAATGTCCAGCTCTTTGGTGATCTTTTTATTCAGGTTTTCATTTATGGTGATGCCCAGTTTTGGTCTTTGGTAGTGACCCTCTTTAATGATCCGTGGTACGATACGGTTCACGGTATCCACAGGTACGGCAAAACCAATACCTGAATAGGTGCCTGAAGGACTGTAGAGCGCCGTATTGATACCGATCAATCTACCGGCACTATCCAGTAGAGGTCCGCCGGAATTTCCCGGATTAATAGCTGCATCTGTTTGAATCAGTCCCTCAATGGTCGAACCATTGTTATTGACCAGAGTGCGATTGAGTGCAGAGACTACACCAGTGGTGAGTGTATGATCAAGACCAAATGGATTCCCTATAGCATACGTCATCTGTCCGACCTGCAGGTCATGACTTGTACCGATAGAAAGAGGGTTTGGCATATTGGGTATCATAGGTATACGTAAAACCGCCAGATCATGTTCCGGACTTGCTCCGATGAGCGTGGCATTAAAGGTACGCTGGTCACTGAGCCGTATTTTTACCGCGGAAGCACCTTGCAAGGCATGATAATTGGTAATGATGTGTCCCTGCCTGTCCCATATAAAACCTGATCCTGTACCTCGAGGTATACGGGTAATGTCACGCGTCCAAAGATTGAGCGTATCTTCAAGTGTTGTGATGTAAACCACGGAAGGACTGCTTTGTTGAAAGATCTCTATATTGGTTTTTTCGCTAGCTGAAAGTGATCCTCTAGCGGTGATGGATCTTGGTTCTGACTGTAGGGATGCCCATATATTTTCAATACTTGGCAGGAATAAAAAAAGGGCGAACAAAGTGATCAGGATCAAAAGTAAAATACGTATGCTTCGCAGGAGTGAAACACCATTAAAATCTTTTTCCATAATATTGAACCTTATGTATTTTATTTCAGCATAGCAGTTTAAATTTAACAAAGGTTAAACAGTATGCGATGGTTAAAGTGTTGTAAATTTTCCTTTGAACCTGTCTTTCTTTATCTGGTCATAGGTTCCCATCATGCCGTTCATAGCAATGAAAACACCTTCTTTATTTAAGGCATTGAGATATCCATAGGCAGAACAGAGGTTGGCAGTGGCTTCTACCGGGTCCACACTGTAGGGAACCATAGCACCTGTAAGGACGATACATTTTTCGATATCTGCATCCGCGAGATACTCAGCTGTTACATCCATGGTATCTGTACCATGTACGATCAGTATATGATGGTACTCAGATTGATTGATCGTCGCCAGAAGTTCCAGTCTGTCATGATTGGTCATGTCAAGACTGTCTTTGCCTATGAGGTTCATTATTTCAAATTCACACAGCCATTTTTTTGCGATCTCATTCAAGGCTTGTGACTCTACATCTATGATAAATTCACCCTTGATCGGGTCATAAATCTTGTTAAATGTGCCACCTGTACTCATAATAAGTATCTTTTTCATCTATTTCCTTGATTTATGATAAATATAGTTTTAGATTTTACCATTATTGCGTTAAAATTATCGCATTAATTTCTATGGAGCATTATATGATAATGAAGGGTAAAAAAGGTGTTATTTTAGGCATCGCTAACAAAAAGTCTATTGCATACGGTATTGCAAAATCTTGTCAGGAGCAGGGTGCAGAGATGGCCATTACTTTCTTGAATGAAAGATTTGAGCAAAAACTGGCTCCTATCGCAGAAGATCTAGGGTGCGGGGCAAGATTGTACCCTTGTGATGTAAGCAAACCAGAAGAGATCAAAGCACTCAAAGAGTCTCTTGAAAAAGATTTTGGTAAGATCGATTTTATCGTGCACTCAATCGCATTTGCACCTAAAGAGGGACTAAGCGGACGTTTCTATGATATCTCTAAAGAAGCTTTTGATGTGGCGATGGACATTTCTGTCTATTCACTCATCGAAATTACACGTGAGTTAAAGCCGATCCTTTCTGATAACTCTTCGGTATTGACACTCAGCTACTACGGTGGGGTTAAATACATCCCTAACTATAACCTTATGGGTGTGGCTAAAGCAGCATTGGAGATGACGACAAAGTATCTTGCAGAAGATCTTGGTAAAGATGGTATCCGTGTGAATGCCATCTCAGCAGGACCTATCAAGACCCTTGCAGCAGCAGGGATAGGTGATTTCTCATTTATGCTCAAGTGGAATCAGCACCACTCACCACTTAAACAAAATGTGACTATCGATCAGGTAGGAAACTCTGGTATGTACCTGCTTTCAGACCTCAGTTCCGGTGTCACAGGTGAGATCCATTATGTGGATGCAGGGTTTAACATCATGGGGATGCCTGCTGTTGAATTTGATACGAACGGAAAGCCTAAGATCGCTTGGGACGGAAACGCTTAATTGAAAGATTCTCCAGAATATTTGGCAAAGAAGTCTTTTTTTGACAAAGTGCTAACCATCTACGGACGTAATGCCGTGATGGAAGCACTGGAAGATGATGCTGTCACAATTCACAAACTCCACTTCTCAAAATCTAACAAAGATGCCACTGTTTTGGAACAGATGAAAGAGATCGCTCAAAGAAGAGGTATCGAAGTAGCCTATCACGATAAGCAGGCACTATCACGTATCTCTAAAAATGCCAAACAGGACCAAGGTGTAGCCCTTGATATCGTACTTGAACATTTCGGTGATGAAGAGAGCTTCCTGGATGCCCATAATACGTATCGTATCATTGCACTCGATGGCATAACAAACCCCCAGAACCTGGGCATGATCATTCGTTCTTGCGCAGCAGGTAATGTAGATGCCATCTTGCTTCCTACCAAAGGAGCGGCACAGATATCACCTTTGGTGATCAAAGCTAGTGTGGGAACACTCTTTAAAATGCCTATCATCAAAACGACCGATCTTGAAAAGACGCTTGAGTCTTTTCAAAGCAAAGGTGCATCTCTTTATACACTCTCATCGCATGCATCAAACTCTTATAAAGAGCAGAGCTACAGCAACAAGACCATCTTTGTGCTTGGTAACGAGAGTGAAGGTGTCAGCAAGCGTGTAGAAGATCTGTGTGATAAAAGCATAGCCATACCTATGCAGCGTGGTGTTGAGTCTCTTAATGTCGCAGTAACCGCTTCTCTGCTTGCATTTTTATAATTTTTTACATTGATAAAACAAAGCATGTCAATTTGACATATTTAGACTACTCTAGATACTTTTCTGATATGATTATAGGAATTAGAATTTAGGAAGTGTTATGTCTACGCAAAACAGTATAAAGTGTCCCAACTGCGGAACCAAAATTGATATTGATGAGATATTTTACCATCAGATAGAAGAGAAGTTCAAACAACAGCATTTAGCAGACCAGAAAAAGCTTCAACATGAAATCGAAGCCAAACGTAAAGAGTACAAAGCTCATCTTGATATGCTTAAATCGAAAGAAGATGCGCTTAAAGAAGAGAAAGAGAAGTTTGATGAAGAACTGCAAAAAGCAACGAAAGAACAGCTCAAAATTGAACGTACAAAGCTCATGGATGAACTTAAACGTGAACTGGTAGAGGAACAGCGTGAGTCAGTAGCACTACTGCAAAAAGAGCTTGAAGAGAAATCTAAGCAAGTCCAAGAACTCAATGCTTCAAAAGCAATGATAGAAAAACTTAAACGTGAAAAAGATGAGATCGCATCGGTGGCAAAGGTCGAGGCTCAGAAGGCTTTAAGTGAAGAATTAAAGCTTGAAAAAGAGAAGTTGGCAAAACAGGCAATGGAAATGAAAGAGCTGGCCCTCAAAGAAGCAAAAGAGGCAAGTGAGCTTGAGTTAAAAGCCAAAGATGAGAAGATAGCACAGATGGCAAAGAGTATTGAAGATGCCAAAAGAAAATCCGAGCAGGGATCGATGCAGATACAAGGAGAGGCATTGGAACTTCTTATTGAGTCCTGGCTCTCTTCCCAGTTTCCTTTTGATACGGTAGATGAGGTAAAAAAAGGCGCCTTTGGTGCAGACTGTATACAGACCATACACACCAGGGAATTGCAAAACTGTGGGACCATCTGTTATGAGAGTAAAAATACCAAAGCATGGAGTGATACTTGGGTCAGTAAGCTTAAGCAGGATATGCTCAAGGTCAATGCAGACCTGGGCGTTCTTGTGACATCGGTTTATCCTAATGGAATGGATAGGATGGGCTTTGTGGATGGTATCTGGGTGTGCAGTCTTGATGAATTTAAAGGTTCAGCATCCCTTCTGCGGGAAAGCCTGATACGTGTACATTTGAGCGTACAAAAAGAGGAGAATAAAAGTGATAAGATGACGCTCCTCTACAACTACTTGACGGGTAACGAATTTAGTATGCAACTTAAAGCTATCGTAGATGGATTTATGTCGATGCAACAAGAACTGGATAAGGAACGCCGCTCTCTTATGGCAAGCTGGAAACGCCGTCAGAAACTTATAGACGGTGTCCTTCAGAACACTACAGAGATGTATGGTTCACTACAGGGGATTGCTGGGGCCGGAGCGCTGGGAAATATTGAGGCATTGGAGTTACCTGAAGAGATTGAGAATGAATAAAAATAGTATCATTTGAGATTATGGGAGCGTTCCATACCATCAAAGAACACTATAGACAGATATTTTTGATCTCTCATGAGAGTGAGATCAAGGAGATGTTTGAGAGGCTTATGGAACTGTAAGTTCCAATTAAAAACACATAAATTCAATGAAATAAGCTACAAGTTTTTAAATTCATTTGGGTTTATGTTTTCATGATAAAACCTTNCAGATATTTTTGATCTCTCATGAGAGTGAGATCAAGGAGATGTTTGAGAGGCTTATGGAACTGTAAGTTCCAATTAAAAACACATAAATTCAATGAAATAAGCTACAAGTTTTTAAATTCATTTGGGTTTATGTTTTCATGATAAAACCTTCTATATAGAACATTTTATAAGGTTTTCTCACGAAGAGAATAGATTTATGGCTCACAAACGTCGCTATAGTGGATAACCTTATAAAATATGTTAGATTATAAGGTTTTGCCGGAGCTATATAAAATTTCACTACAAACCGCTATAAAAGCATATATAATTTGGTGATACATTTTAATTAATTTTCTATATGCAAATAATCCATTTTTCTTTTTGTTATAATTGTTCGGAGAAAAGAAGGGGAAAAATAACATGGGAATGATATTAGGGTTTTTTTTACTAATTTATATTTTAGTAGCTATAGGAATCTATAAACTCACTAAACGTTTCAGTCAAAGAAAATGGGTACACCATATAATTTTGGCTATCTTGATATTAATACCCACCTACGACATCATTATTACAAACCTTCTCGGGGCTTACTACTGCGTAAGTTCTCCGCATCCTAAAACATATATTATGGAAAAAGTGGAGTATCCAAAAAGTATTTATTGGGAGGACAATGTCTATCCAGGATTTAGTGAAGAGGATAGAAAACTGATGATAACTAATTATCTTGATGGTGTGTATTTAAAGACAATGGCTTTAAACGGGAATGATGGAAAAGTGTATGTATATGAATGTAGTAAAGATAGCAAGCTTTATGCTCAGTACATGCAAGAAAAAAAAATACAAAATGAACAAAAAAAATCACTTAAAAAAGAGCTAACTGATTTAAGTAATCAGATAAGTGACTTGGTAATAGGAGAAAAGATCTACACCTACACAAAAGAGGAGTTTGAACAATTATCAAAAGAAAGACAAGAGAAGATGCTTCATCTTTATAGTGTATGGCTAAAAAAAGAGCATAGAGATAAGCTTAAACAGATGATTTATTATAAGTACATTATAAATACACCAAAAATTCAAAGTTTAATAGATAAAAAGGAGCAATTATTACTGAGAATAAGAGACTTAGAGTCAAATAGACTCTACAATAAATACTTTCCAAACTTTACACAACAGTGTATACAAAATGAACAAATCTATCTTAAAAAAAGTATGCCGAAGATGAATTATACGGTTAGATTTAATGAGGTTAAACTTAATGCATTGGCACAGAAGTTTCTTTACTCGGATGAGACAAAAGTTATTGACAATAACATAGGAAAAATTATTGCGTATAACAGAAGGTATATGCCTTTCTTTTACAACATTGCTCCTGATCTTGCGTTGGGGAATAGATACTTTAGTTCTTGGGCTTGGGAGATATGTAAACAAAAATATGAAAATATAGCTGAAAAATCATTTCCTTACTTAAAATATCATTATTACATAACCAAAGTTCCGACCTTAAATGAAAAACTTTACAATAAATACATAAAAAAAAGGGATGGGGAATAAACTTTGAATTTTAAACTAAATGAACGTTTTTTTACTATCCTTGTTGTTTTTCTAGGAATTTGCACAGCAATTGTTATCACACCTCATAATAAGTTTTTTTTATCGAATTTTTTATATTATTGGGGGCCACAGGGAATTATTCTTTGTATATTATATTTTGTAAGAATAAATTTAGGTGTTATTATTGGATCCTCTCTCATTATGACCTTACATCTAGTTGCTTATGATATTTGGATTTCAAGACCATCTGATGCAATGGCATGGCTTGGATACTTCTTTTCAATTCCTGGTACATTAGTTGGAGCTTTGGTTTTTGGTTTGTTTATAAAAAAATATCCTTATAAATCTAGTCTATTCATCAGCCTTGGGGGTGCGTTTAGTACATTTGTAGGTATTGGAGTGATTCAATTATACTTGTGTTGTACTTTGTTATATTGTGGATTTAAGTGTTTGGGATAGTGAAGTAAACGAATTTGTCAGGGTAAAACTATCTAAATATATGACAGAATAGTGCTAAATAGAAAACCTTATAAAATATATAACTTTATAAGAACTTCTCCAACATAAAAAATTATGTTAGATTATAAGATTTTAACTTTCTGTGTAATAAATTTTTCTTTTGTTATAATCCTTCAGACTAAAAGGGGAAGGAAAGAAGATTTGATAGAAAGCAGAAATAAAAAACGGGACTATGATAAGGATCCAATAACGATAAAAGATTATGGAGCTTATTTTCAATTATCTTTACTTATGTTAATTTTTTTAGTTGTCGTAGTTTTATGGGTGATGGATATTCAAAATGGGGAACTAGAAAAAATAAACTACGGAAGTTTTGAATTTTTTCGTAAAGTAATTGTAGCTGTTCTTATGCTATGGTTTGTTTATTTTTTATATAAGCTTCCTAAATATTTTCAAAAGAAACCGAGTCATTTTAAATTTTATAATCAAAAATTTCAATATATAGAGTATTTTTATGACAAAGAAGGTATTAAAACCGAATTTGATCTCTCAACTGATTCAATAGAGCGTATCTCATTTTGCGTTATCGCTGAGTTGCAGGATAGATATGCTAGATTGCATTATCTCTCATCATGGCAACTCTATCGTAAGTCTTCTATCGGAGTACATATTGGAAAGGCAACTATTTTTATTCGTTACTTTTTAACGTATCTTATTTTTGTATTGCCATATAAAGTATTCCGTTTATACAGATCAGGTGAACCTTTTTCACTTTTAAGAAAGAATTTGTTTATTCAATTTAAAAACCGAAACTACCTTTTAATAAACATTTATTCTCAAAAAGAATTAGATGAACTTTTAGAATACTTTCAAATACACAATATTCCTGTAAATGAAAAAACTTACTTTATTCCTCACTTGCAAAATCAAGGCTGGTTTGTAGATAAAGAGGAGGTATGGACAAATGAATTTAATACTCAAAAGAGTATATAGTTATACTTCAATAAAAGGGACAGAGGATATTTTGTTCCAGTTATATTCAAAAGTAAGAAAGTAAGAAAATGGAAATTATATTAACAATTAAATATGATTTATTAG